>JAIVXD010000445.1:0-2000 GCA_048636195.1 Anaerolineales bacterium | reverse complement strand
TGAAACCATTAAGCAGACTGCCGATTTTCTGGCTTCAAAGATGGCGGAGTCACCCAGGATAGGGCTGATTACCGGAACCGGGTTAGGGTCAGTAACAGAGCGTATGACCATTGATTTTCGTCTTCCTTACGATAAAATCCCAAATTTCCCACAGTCCACTGTTGAAGGGCACAAAGGAATGCTGGTGGCCGGGAAACTTGCAGGTAAACCAGTCATTGCCCTTGAGGGCCGTTTTCATATCTACGAGGGATATTCACCAAAAGAGATCACCTTTCCGATGAGGGTTATGGCCATGCTGGGCGTTAAAAACTTACTAATATCCAGCGCAGCAGGGGGGCTGAATCCACAGTTTGAGACCGGTGATCTGATGATAGTTACGGACCATATCAACCTGACAGGAACCAACCCGTTGATCGGTCCGAATCTCGACACCTTTGGCGTGCGCTTTCCGGATATGACCCAGGTATACAAGCCTGACTTAGTCAAACTTGCCAGGGAAAAGGCGCTGGAATCAGGGATCTTAATCCGCCAGGGTGTATATGTCGGGCTTGTGGGCCCGAGTCTTGAAACACCTGCTGAGACCCGTTTTTTGAAGATGATCGGGGCTGATGCAGTGGGTATGTCCACGGTTTCAGAGGCCATTGTGGCCGTACACTGCGGCATGGACATCATGGCCATTGTGGCCATAACAAACATGAATTTGCCCGACTGCATGGAAAAAACATCCATTGATGACGTTATCGCCACTGCTAAAAAGGCTGGTTCTAAGCTTGCTTCCCTTTGGGAGGGGATTGTTGAAGGTCTTCCTATTTAGAGTAGTTTTTCACCGCAGAGACGCTGAGATCGCAGAGAGCGGTAAACGGGAACTTTTTAGGGAGCAATAAAATGCAACAAGTTGATATCATAATAAAAAACGGAACCATTTTGACAATGGACGCTGAAAATTCAATCCTCGAAACTGGTTTTCTATGCATTGAGGGCGATACCATTTCTCACATCGGTGAAAATGATGAGAAGGCATTTGAGGCGCCTAAAGTCATCGATGCAAAGGGCGGCCTGGTGCTCCCGGGTCTCGTGAACGGTCATACCCACGCTGCCATGAGCCTTTTTAGAGGACTTGCAGATGATCTTCCCCTTATGGAATGGCTTAATAATTATATTTTCCCGGTGGAAAGCAGAATGGATGGCGAATTTGTCTATACAGGCACCCTTCTTGCTTGTGCAGAGATGATCATGTCCGGCACAACCACCTTTTGTGATATGTATCTATTTGAGGATGAGGCAGCAACGGCGGCCCAGGAAGCAGGCATGCGTTGTCTGGTGGGGGAGGTCCTTTATGATTTTCATTCGCCTAATTACGGAGCGATTGAAAAAGGCCTTGAATACACGGAATCATTGATACAAAAATGGCAGGACGACCCAATTGTTTCCATTGCTGTGGAGCCCCATTCTCTCTTTACATGCAGTCCTTCGTTGCTGAAAACAGCAAATGAGCTTGCATTGAAATATGATGTGCCTCTGATTATTCACGTGGCTGAGACATTGAATGAGATTTCCGAGGTGAAGGAGAAGTATGGCAAGACTCCGGTTGAGCATCTGCATTCCCTGGGTCTTCTGGGACCTCATCTGATTGCAGACCACTGTGTTCATATGGAAAAGACAGACATTGCAAGCATGGCCAAGCACGGGGTAAAGGTCATTCACAATCCTGAGAGCAATATGAAACTGGCATCCGGCATTGCCCCTGTCCCCGAACTGCTTGCCCATGGTATAACCGTTGGACTGGGGACAGACGGGTGCGCCTCCAATAACAACCTGGATCTCTTTACAGAGATGGATATGGCAGCCAAACTCCATAAAATCAATACAATGGATCCTACGGTCATGGACGCTGTAAAAGTTCTGCGGATGGCCACTATCGAGGGCGCTAAGGCACTGGGGTTAGAAGATATCACCGGATCTCTGGAAGTTGGTAAAAAGGCGGATGTTATCCTTGTGGA
>JAIVXD010000444.1:0-2020 GCA_048636195.1 Anaerolineales bacterium | reverse complement strand
TTGGTTTTTCTCTTGCTTAAACGGACAACGGACAACAGATAACGGATAACGATAAACCGACATCGCTGAAGGATTAATTATGCCGAGAATTGATGATTACATAAAAGCGGTCGAACTTGGGAAAAAGGAACTAAAGGATAAGAATCCAAAACGTATTGCGGGCCTCAGTGGCGCTGAGTTTGAGGCGGATTCCGATGGCAATGCAATGCTAACCCTGAGTTTTTTAGGCAGAAATGTGTCCATCACCTGGCCTGACCTTGAACTTGCCTTTAAGGACTCCGGCGAGGAGCTGCCTATTCAGCAGCAGGTTTTGCTTCTTCATTACTTGAATGGGTCAAAAGGATCGCGGGTAACTGGACAGTGGATTGCCTACCAGGAAGTGCCAGATGGGAGATTCTACCTTGATGCATTTCTTCGAAGGGCCAAAATTCCAATGGTCCAGGGCTTTGGAAACCAGCCTGAGTTACTTGTGAAACTGGCAACAGATGCCTATGGCGCAAGGCCCCTGGATCAGGGCGACATTTCAGTGGTGGTCCAGGCTTTGCCGATGGTTCCAGTGGCATTGATTCTTTGGAAGGGGGACGAAGAATTTCCTCCGGAGGGGACCATTCTCTTTGACCGGAACATCTCAGATATTCTTTCCGCAGAGGATATTGCCTGGTTGGGCGGAATGATTATCTATCCTCTTCTCGGGATGGCAAAAGGGCAGGGCTAAGTCCTAATTAATCCACCGGTTCTACCGGTGAGAAATGAAAAGGTTCTACCGTTTCAGGCGTATTCGTGAAGACCATAAACTCGAAATCCGAATATCGAAATCCGAAACAAATTCGAAATTCAAATTTCCCAATGTTCAAAACGGGTACTAAGAAGCCAGTTATACATAGGCGATGTGTACACAAGGGTTTTGGTCATTTGGTATTGTTTCGAATTTGGGATTTCGATATTCGTATTTTAAATTCACTATCGCTTACTGTTTCAGTGACCTCTTTTAGGGGCCTTCCTCATACCACCAGTTCTAATGGTGGTCGCTGATTGTCCAGTATTATTAAGATGTTATAAAAATTTCGAACGATAAAAGGAGAAAACTATGTCAGGTGATAAACCATTAGTCGGTGTAATCATGGGGAGTACCTCTGATTCTGATGTGATGAAAGGTTGTATGGAGGTTCTCCGGGAATTTGACATACCTCACGAAGTAAAGGTGCTCTCAGCACACAGGACACCGGATCTGTCAAGAGAGTATGCAGTATCGGCCGCTGATCGCGGTATTGAGGTGGTTATTGCGGGGGCAGGCTGGGCCGCTCACCTGGCGGGGTTCATGGCCGCCCATACCATTTTGCCGGTCATAGGGGTTCCCATTGATTCATCGGCATTTAAAGGGCTGGACGCCCTGTTATCTACGGTTCAGATGCCGCCTGGAATACCAGTGGCCACGGTGGCCGTGGGAAGTGGGGGGGCAAAGAATGCCGGTGTTCTTGCGGCCCAGATCCTGGCTTTGAAATACCCCGCTGTTGCCGAAAAACTAAAGGATTATCGCGCAGGGATTACAAATAAAGCCAAAGAAAAAGCGGACGCCTGGGCGGAAGGGAGATAGAAGAGCCAGTTTCAAAACGTTCAATTTTGCTCAAGGTCAAGGAAGGCGAAAATTTTAACCACAGGAATATATTGAATATTTCGAGGATTAAAATTTGAGCATGACGCAGAGATTGAGTGAAAGTGGGCGTTTTGAAATTGGCTCAAAAATTAGCAAATGCCTCTTATCCCCATTATCAAAGTGGACCCCTCCAGGGATTTTCAAAATGCCATTAATAAGGCCTCGGACATTTTATTATCAGGTGGCCTGGTTGCCTATCCTACCGAGTCTTTTTACGGACTTGCCGTTGATTCCACCAACGAAAATGCTATCAGGCGGCTTTTTCTGCTAAAACAAAGGAGTCCCGGTCGTCCTCTATTGATCTTGATCCCATCCATAGAAGTACTTGACCAGTACGTAGCGCACATTCCTCCAATTGCCCGTCAA
>JAIVXD010000443.1:0-2024 GCA_048636195.1 Anaerolineales bacterium | reverse complement strand
GCCTCCGCAATTACCGTTTCGCCGGGATCAAGTTCTACCTCCACGATCTGCATATCGTTTCCGAATAATTCATAATCCACTTCGTGACATTTCATAATTAGGTTCTCCTTTCGTCAACATATGAGTAATTTGGTTCCAAAACAAAAGACGTGCTGGTGAAATGTTAAAGGCGCAAGGCGCAGGGCTAAAGGTATAAGGAAACAAAGAATAATCTTGCGTTCTGGGCCATATGCCTATGAAATTCCCATGTGCTTGCCTCTGGTCTTTTAGCGATGTTTCTCAACAGAAAATTGAACACCGACAACTCACCATTATGCCATAGATCCCCCATCCACGGTAATAACCTCTCCGGTAATAAAATCAGAAAGGCTGGATGCCAGGAATAGCACAGTCCCCACCACATCATCTGTTTCTGCAATTCGTCCCATTGGAATGGTTTTAACAATTTCATTTAACAGGTCTTCGTTGCTCCAGAATGGCTGGCTGAATCGGGTTTTTACCACAGATGGCGCGACTGCGTTTACATTAATATGGTCCTTTGCAAGCTCAACGGCCAGTACCTTGGTAAGCATTTCAACGCCCGCTTTTGCCACACAGTATATTCCCATACCCCTCGCGGCCCTTCTTGCAGCAATGGAGCTGATATTGATGATTTTTCCCCCTCCGGCCTTCTTCATCAAACTCACGGCCCGGCTCGAGGCTAAATATGTGCCCTTCAGATTTGTCTCCATAGTTTTGTCCCAAAGACCTTCATCAGCCTCTGCCACAGCAGGGGTCAGGATATTCATGCCGACATTGTTCACGAGGATATCAAGCTTGCCGAATTGTTTTTCGATAGCCTGGAATAAGCCCGTCACCTGATCAGACTTTCCTACGTTTGCAACCCGGGTCATAACGTCCAAGCCTGCTTGACTAAAATCTTCAACGGCTCCATCCAGATTTTCCTGTTTGCGCCCGCAAATAACCACGTCCGCTCCTTTTCTGGCCATGGCTATTGCAATGGCCTTTCCCAATCCACGACTGCCCCCGGTTACCAATGCCACCTTGCCTGACAAATCCAAACTCATTTTATCCATGATAATCTCCTTTTGTGAAAACTAAATACTACATATCCAAAAAGACATTGAGGGGCAAGTAAAACTGTTGCCTTTTTTTCAAAAAAAAGTAAGGATTGAATTCCAGTGAGGTATCAGTCCGTAGCTTTAGATATGATCAAAGGACGAAAGGAGCAAAAAATATGAAATTTGTGATTATTGGTGGAGATGCAGCAGGGATGAGCGCTGCAAGTCGTGCCAAAAGAAACCAGCCAGACCTGGAAGTAACTGTGCTGGAAAAAACTTCGGATGTCTCTTACAGTGCCTGTGGCATGCCTTACAACATTGCCGAACCTGACCGCGAAGTGGATGATCTTGTTGTCCGTCACGCCAGGGTCTTCAGGGAAAGGCAGGGTATTGATCTGAGGACCGGACATGAGGTGGAGCATATTGACCGTGCCTCAAAAACAGTCACAGGGAAGAACCAACAGGGCGAGGAATTCAAGATTCCCTATGACAAGCTTTTGATCGCAACTGGTGGCTCTCCTATCATGCCTGACCTTCCTGGATTTGATCTACCCGGTGTTGTGGCCCTCAAGAGCCTTGAAGATGGCAGGAAGATAAAAGATTTTATCCGGTCTCAGGATGTTAAAAAGGTGATAATCATCGGCATGGGATATATCGCCCTGGAGATGTGTGAGGCCCTGCGTGCAAGGAGTATTGATGTGGCTATGGTGAAACCGCGACCTGTTTTTCTTCCCTGGATGGCCGAGGAACTGGCATCTGTGGTCAAAGAGGAAATCGAAGGCCATGGTGTAAAGATTTACATGGGACACAAAATCGAACGTATAACGGCAGAGGGGGATACCCTCAAGGTTATATGCCCGGATCTTATGCTTGAAGGCCAGATGGTCCTGGTAGCAATAGGTGTTAAGCCCAGCAGCGAGCTCGCTGCCAAAGCAGGTCTTGACCTGGGACCTTCTAACTCTA
>JAIVXD010000442.1:0-2041 GCA_048636195.1 Anaerolineales bacterium | reverse complement strand
TTAACATTGGGGTTTTGGATTTGATTTGACATTTGGATTTTGTCATTTGAACTTTATTCCATAGGGCATCACAAATCACTATCTAACACGCATAGCAGAGCTGGGACCACCAGCTAAGCTGGTGGTTTAAGGGATTAATTAAGTGGTATTTGGTAGCCGGTATCTGGTACTTGTTTTTGGCCGTGCCCCAAAAACGAGGTTGAAATTCACACAATCCTCTTAAACATCTTCTCAATTTCATAATAGGTGAAGTGCTTGAATATGGGTCTTCCATGCGGGCAGTTTGTGGGTATTTCCATATCTTCCAACTCACTCAGGAGATGGCTGATTTCCTCGTGAGTCATTGGATGGCCTGCCCGGATTGCCCCATGACAGGCCATGACCGTCAATGCTTTGTCCAGGACGATGTCATCATCCAGTTTATCATCCTCCAGTTCTGTTATGAGTTCCGACAAAAAAGCATCCCACTGAACATTCTTTAAGATCGCTGGGACAGACCTCAGCAAAAACGTATTGCCCCCGAAATGGTCAAGTTCAATGCCGAGACGATTCAACTGATCACGGTTTTTCAGAACGATCCTTTGCTCTTTTGTACTGAGCTCGATCTTAAAAGGTATCAGGAGGGTCTGGGCTTCAATCCGCGAGCTTTTAGCCCCTTTTGTTAGGCTTTCATAAACGATTCTTTCGTGTGCCGCATGTTGATCAACCATTAGAAGCCCATCTCTAACTTGACACAGGATGTAGGTATTTCCCAATTGACCGATTACCCGGGGGGTTTCTCTAATCAGGGACTGTTCGCGCTCCTCCACTTTAAAAGGAACGACCGGACTTTGTTCTGTCTGGTAATACTTCCAAACCGGCTCAGATATACTAAGGGCTTCCTTTTGAAAAAGCCTGTCTTCCTGCTGAGGTTTTGGACCAATATAGGGGTGAAAGCTCTGGCCAAGTGCCTTTCCAACAGTGGAAACGATAGACTGGAAAACATCACGGCTATTGTGGAATCGTACCTCCTGTTTGGTTGGGTGTATGTTGACATCCACTTTTGAAGGATCAATTTCAATAAAAATAACGGCTTGAGGATACTGCCCTTTCATGAGTCGTTGTCCATAGCCTTCCAGCACAGCCTTAGTCACAAGTCGATCCCTGATATTCCGGCCGTTTACATAAACGAACAAACGATCCCCTCTGGTTCTACTCAGGTCCGGAGGAGCTAAATAGGCGCTGATGCCCAGATCATGGTTTCCTTCTTGTACCTCTATCATGGCCCCTGCCACTTTCCGTCCCATCAAGGAATAGAGCCGCTGTATGTGCTGATCAGAGGCTGGAAGATTCATGATCGTTTTTCCAGCGTCTTCCAGCTTAAAGGCAATACCGGGAAACGGCAGTGCAACCCGGGAGAAGACATCAATAATATGGTCTGTTTCAGTTCTCACGGCACGCAGGAACTTCCGCCTGGCCGGGATATTGTAGAAAAGGTTCCTCACTTCAATGATTGTGCCGGCAGGCGCGCCTGTTTCCTCTATGGAAATGAGTCTTCCACCCGCAATCTTCAGCCTGTGACCTGCCAGTTGGTCTTTGGGGCGTGAGACAATTTCTGTCCGGGATACAGAGGCAATGCTTGGGAGCGCCTCCCCCCTGAACCCAAAAGATTTCACAGAAAAAAGATCAGAAGCTGTCTCTATCTTGCTTGTGGCATATCTTTCCACGCATAAAAGAATATCGTCTCTGGACATGCCCACGCCGTTATCATTAACCTTGATCAATCCCTTCCCGCCCATTTCAATTCTCACAACAATCCTATCCGCAGCAGCATCAATACTGTTGTCAATCAATTCTCTGACAACAGAAGCGGGCCTGTCCACAACCTCGCCTGCTGCGATTTGAGATGCCACCTTTTCTGGCAAAATGTGAATTGTATTCATAACTCCATACCACGTTATTTGATCTAAGAACTAGGTTCGATTTTTGGACACCATCCTCATCATAATGGCTATATGGAGCCAAATTGAGGAATTGCGAATTTAGGGATTGAGGGATTAAG
>JAIVXD010000441.1:0-2098 GCA_048636195.1 Anaerolineales bacterium | reverse complement strand
AAGGGGAAGACCTCAAGGCATTTAAATCGGAAATGTCAACCCATTTCCGTAAAATACAGACGTTCAGACCTAAGTCTACCCGGAAAAGGAGCAGAGAAGTTTATATGGTGGGCCTGGGGTTGGTTAATTTGCAATGAGGAGGATTTAAATTATGTCCGGTCATTCAAAATGGAGTTCGATTAAGCACAAAAAGGGGGCAGCAGACGCCAAGCGAGGCAAGATTTTTACCAAACTCATTAAGGAAGTAACCGTGGCCGCGCGTATGGGAGGTGGCGATCCGGATGGTAATCCCCGTTTGCGAACGGCAATTGCTGCTGCCAAAGCAGAAAACATGCCAAAAGAGAATATCGAAAGGGGCATAAAAAAGGGCACTGGTGAGTTGGAAGGAGTGAATTACGAGGAAGCAACCTATGATGGTTACGGACCGGGAGGTGTAGCGGTGCTCGTGGATTGCTTGACCGACAACAAAAACAGGACCGTGGCAGACGTGAAGCACCAGTTTGAGCGGCACGGAGGAAGTCTTGGAGAGCCGGGATGTGTCGCCTGGATGTTCGAGAAGAAAGGCCTGATTGTTCTTGAAAAAGATAAGGTAGATGAAGAACAACTTCTGGACCTTGCTCTTGAATCCGGTGCAGAGGACGTCAAAGAGGAAGACACCGAATTTGAAGTGATAACAGATTTCTCGGACTTTGAATCCGTTAAAAAGGCCATCGATGAGGCAGGGCTTCCCTATGTAGTTGCGGAAATCAGTATGATCCCCAAAAACACGGTGAAAATTGAGGGTAAAAAGGCCCAGCAGATGTTGAACCTGATGGAAGGCCTTGAGGATAATGATGATGTAAGTCATGTTTATGCCAATTTTGACATATCTGACGAGGTCTTGGAGGCACTGAGCTGATGCTGGTGCTGGGGGTAGATCCTGGCTCAAGGGTCACAGGTTACGGCCTGGTGGAGAAAAAAAACGACACGTTGACCTGCATTCATTCCGGCCATATTGCCTCATCCGGTAAAATCCCTTTCTATGAAAGAATCCACAAGATTTTTCAGACCATGGTTGAGGTCATGAGCGACTACCGACCCCAGGAGATGGCCATCGAAGATCTTTTCTATGCCAAAAACATACAAAGCTCTTTGAAACTGGGCCACGCCAGGGGGGCTGTTTTGATCGCGGCAGTTCAATGTGGTATTCAGATTTTTGAGTATTCACCCCTTGAGATCAAAAAAGCGGTCGTGGGCTATGGCAGAGCGACAAAAGAGCAGGTCCGGTCCATGGTCCGGATTATTCTGGAACTGAAAGGCAACCCGAATCTCGATACTTCCGATGCCCTGGCCGCTGCCATATGCCACCTTAACTGGTCAAGATTTGAACTCCATACACGAGGGAATCTCGGATAGAAGATGATTGCATATTTAACCGGTCAATTATTCAGGAAAACGACCCAGTCGGTGATTATTGAGGCTGGGGGCATAGGCTATGAAGTCTTTGTGCCCCTTTCAACCTTTTATACCCTTCCGGAAAAGGATGAGAAGGTAAACCTTCACATCTATAACCATGTCAGGGAAGATGCCTTACTCCTATTCGGCTTTCAAACAAAACTGGAAAAAGATCTTTTTCTAATGTTGATCTCTGTTTCAGGTATAGGCCCGAAGCTGTCCATTAACATCCTTTCAGGCATCGGGCCGCAGGAATTGCTTGGGGCAATAGCTAGTGGAGATACGGTTCGATTACGGGCCATTCCGGGTGTGGGAAAGAAGACTTCTGAAAGAATTGCCCTGGAGTTGAAGGACCGTGCATGTAAACTACTTGATGAGGAGGAAGTTGCTCTGCCGCCTGCACTTGAGGGGGAAGAAAAAGGCCTTGTGGATGATGCCCTGTCAGCCCTCTTAAACCTGGGCTATTCACCAAAAGCAGCCAAAATGGCTATTGAAAAGGCAAGGCCTTTGATCAAGGAAATGACCCTGGAAGGGTTGATTAGGGAGGCATTAAAGGTTTTGGCGTGAATGAACGGTAAGTGTTCACAGGTTTCCCGCTTCCGCTTCGCTTCAGACGGGATCTTCGACAGGGTTCAACGTTCACGGTTAGGGACAGGAACAAAAT
>JAIVXD010000440.1:0-2146 GCA_048636195.1 Anaerolineales bacterium | reverse complement strand
ATGGCGAAACCATAGAATGTAATTTTGAAGATGTGGAGAATGCCGTGCTTGTTTCAGGCGGAGAAAGGGCATGTTCTGGGGTTGGGGCAGGAAAAGTCTTCAGGATAGACCGGGAATCCGACCTTGAAAAACTACCGGAAGGCGCCGTGCTGGTGGCCAGGAATACTTCGCCCCACTATGTAAAGGTCATAGATAAGCTAAACGCGGTAGTAACCGACATTGGCAGTAAGGCCGGGCATTTTTCATCTGTTGCCCGGGAATTTGGTGTCCCGACCCTGGTTAATACAGGCGTTGCCACAACCAATCTGCCGGAAGGAAGAGAAGTTACCGTATATGCTGACGGCAAGGTGGTCTATGATGGGATTGTCCCATCTATGCTGGAGAGTCCCTGTGCCAGAAGAGACCTCATGTCCGACAGCCCGTTTGTGCACAAGCTCAAATATGTTATGAGCTTTATTTCACCATTGAAGCTCCTCGACCCACAGGACGCGTCTTTCGTACAGCATGGGGTCAGGTCGCTTCATGATATCATAAGGTTTGCCCACGAAAAGGCTGTGCAGGAAATGTTCCATATCGGAGAGAAGCGAATAAGAAAGATAGGAGGCGCCAAAAAACTCCTTTCGGAAATTCCTATGCTCTTCTATGTGGTGGATGTAGGTGGCGGCCTGAGACAAGACCTGGCAGATAAGAAAACAGTTATGGTCGATGACATATTGAGCATCCCTATGAAAGCAGTATTTAGGGGCCTGAACCATCCTGAAATACACTGGTCGCAGTTTACACACTTTGACTGGGCAGAGTATGACAGAATTGTTATGAGCGGCGGGATTATAAGCGCAGAATCAGCAATGTTTGCAAGTTATGCAATCCTGTCCCACGACTATCTTAATCTTAATCTGCGTTTTGGTTATCATTTCGTTATTCTTGACGTAATTTGCGGTGACATACCAGAGGACAATTATATCCTGTTCAGATTTTCAGGGGGAGGAGATGACATCGCCAAAAGGATGTTAAGGGCCGATTTCCTGAATGGCATTCTGGATCGCCTCGGATTCAAAGTGGATATGAAAATTGATCTTGTAGACGGTGAGCTTAAAGGTGGTGAAAAAAAATCAATTGAACAAACACTGGACATAATTGGGCGTCTTCTTGGCGCCACAAGGTTAATGGACATGTATCTTAAAGACAGCTCAATGGTCGAAAGCTATGTGGAAGAATTTATGAACGGACGGTATCATTTCGCTACAGTTGAAGAGTAATTAGACTTGAGAGTGGAGAATGACCCATGAAGGTCGAATCAGGACTAAGATTTTTTAAAAAGTGCTTGAAAGCCCTAAATATCCAATCCGCCAGAATACCGGCGGATAAATCGTCAATCGCCAATAGTCAATCAAAAAAAGATTCCACATACCAGCTTACATGGATAACAGATTATCTTGCTGTTGGCTATGCACCCATGTCTTATGTTGAACTCGATTCAATAAGACAACAGGGGATCGACGCTATTGTCAACCTCTGTGCCGAATTTTGTGATTTGCACGAAATCGAGGAGAACTCAGGCTTTGAAGTCTACTATCTCCCTATCCCGGACGAGACCGCCCCCGATATGGAAGACATGGAAAAGGCCCTTGCCTGGCTGGATGAATCTATCTATCTGGGCAAAAAGATCCTGGTTCACTGCCGCCACGGGATCGGGAGGACTGGCACCTTTGTCACTTCCTATCTGCTCAGGAGAGGACTTGGCCTGAAAGTTGCCTCCAGGAAGATGAAGTACACGCGTGCAACTCCGACCAATTACAGGCAGTGGAAACTTTTGAGAAAATATGGCAAGAAATCGGGCGTCTTAAAGATAAGAGAGCCCTCCCTTGAAACGAGAAATGTTGTTGATTTGAGCGCGTATTTTACTGACTATGAGGCCCTTATTCAAAAAATAGATGAAGACATCAATAGGGTGAATAACACCGTCAGCAATATTAAAAAGTGCGGGCTTGAAACCGACGAATGTTGTTTTCATTATATTGACCTGCAGCTCATAGAGGCCATATATCTTGGCAATGTAATGAACCGTACCCTTAAAAGTGATTTAAGGGCAGAAGTCATCCGCAGGGCCGTGGGGGTATGCAAAAACATAAGAGGTTTAAAAACC
>JAIVXD010000439.1:0-2146 GCA_048636195.1 Anaerolineales bacterium | reverse complement strand
AGATATTCATTGGCCACGTCCCCTTTAAAGTCATCCAGACCCTTATAGACATCGTCAAAAGAAGGGAAATTTGTGATCTTCATTTCGAGATCTTCTTTTGGAGAAATATGGGGGTCACGCACATCCTCATCCTTCCCCCAAAGATCAAGGAGAAAAAGTGCAGGAGCCTTTGTGCCAAGTTTCTCTCTTGCCTCCTCAAAGGTGTATGCCTGAACAAACTCCAATTCAGGGGCACTGAGGGCAATTTCATTCTGAACAAGATCGTGTTCAAACTTGGAGTCATCAATAAAACAAATAATAGGCTTCATCATTCCAGCCCATGGCCCGTCAGTCTCTCTAAGGCCTCAAGGTACTTTGCCCTTGTGTTCTCTATGATCTCAGGAGGCAATTTAGGTGGTGGTGGCTGCTTTGACCACTTGATCTCAAGAAGATAATCCCTCAGAAACTGTTTATCGAAACTTTTTTGAGGGCCTCCGGGACTATATGAATCCATGGGCCAGAATCTTGATGAATCTGGCGTAAGCACCTCATCAATCAGAATCAACCGGTCATCCTTGATACCAAACTCAAACTTGGTGTCTGCAACGATGATTCCTTTTTCCGCAGCAAGGGCCCTGCCGAATTCGTAGATCCGGAGACTTAGCTGTTGTACTTTCTCCGCGGTTTCTTCTCCTATAAGCTTTACGGCCTCTTCAAAAGTGATATTTTCATCGTGCATGCCATCTTCAGCTTTTGTGGAAGGTGTGAAAATGGGCTCAGGCAACTTTTGGGACTCTTTCAGCCCTTCCGGCAGAGAAATGCCGCAGACGCTCCCGTTTGAAAGATAGTCCTTCCAACCTGACCCGGACAGATATCCCCTGACAATACATTCAACAGGTAATGGCTTTGCTTTCTTTACCAGCATGCTGCGGCCCTTAAGTTCTTCGGTGTATTTTTTGCAGTTTTCCGGGTATTCAGCAGGATCACTGCTTATAAGATGGTTTTCCATCATGTGTTCCAGTTCCTTGAACCAGAACAAAGAAATGCTCGTCAGGATTTTACCCTTATCGGGAATTGGGTCTGCCATGACCACGTCAAACGCTGACATGCGATCACTTGCCACAATCAGCAGTTGATCCCCAATCTCATAAATGTCTCTCACTTTTCCCCGTTTTACAAGATTGATACCTTCAAAATCGCTTTCTTTTAATACATCTGAGTTCATAGTCTATCTCCTCTTTTCTCTCATCAAGGAATTTTTTGCTCAACTCCTGTTATTTCTTGAGCAGTTCTTTCATCAGAAACTCCCTCGTTTTCTATACACTCCTGACGGGCTCCCTGGTAAATATTGAGTTTGCGCAAGTATTTCCTGTAGTACTTTAAGACACGGTTCCGAAATTGAATCGTCTCGGCATATGGAGGGATACCTTTGTATTGTTTGACCCGATGCGGTCCTGCATTATATGAAGCCAGGGCCAGACTGATATCCCCTTTCTGTTGTTTCATAACACCGGCAAAATACTTAAACCCGTATTTTATTGCCTTTCGCGAGTCCAGTCGATCGTCTGTTTCATTTTTCAGCACTTCTTTTTTGTAGCGGGCGTACAATTTGGTCCGTTTCTCCTTGTATTTTAGAGCTTCTTTCATCAATTCTCTGGCACGCCTTGCAGGTTCCAGGTTATTTTCGTCTGTGATTTCCAGGATAAGTTTCTTGGCCCGGTTTTTCAATTTCCGCTCCCGGCCCATAAAAGTCCCTGCCTCACTAAAGTATGATGGCTCAAAAATATTCTTCATGCCCAAGCCCCTTCCGGTCCTTGGCATAATCTGGGTAAGACCAACGGCTCCAACGAATGACACAGCATGAGGATTAAACCTGGACTCCTGCCTCATCAAAGCAAGAAACAGCAATAGATCTACAGAATATCCGGATTTTTTATACTCCTCAATTAGGGGTTCTACAATTGGTATATAGCGAGATTCGGCCCTTCCCAAGCTATGCTTCCATCTGGTATCCGGATTCGCTGAGCTGTTACTGTTTTGCGTGTCAAGATCAAACCGGTTTATGGTTTTTTGAGTTGCCTTTTCCTTAAACTCGTAGACCACATGATTTACAAATTTTATATTTTCGACGTTTAAAGGCCCATTATCCTCATCGAGGTCCTGGCAT
>JAIVXD010000438.1:0-2168 GCA_048636195.1 Anaerolineales bacterium | reverse complement strand
GTTTTATGCCTTTATTATCTCTCAGTATCCGGATTGCTTGCCGGTCATATGCTCTATTGCCACCTTTATTATTACAATTTTTTTAACTGCTTTGTCTGGATACTCATAGGAATTTCTTGAATAGTGCTGCATGATGATATTAAGGGCTTTACGCTTTGACTCTATATCGTCAATGATCGAGCCTTTACCAAAACCAATAACACTCTGATATTTCATGCCCCATCCACAGGCTTCATCGGCCTCCACTATTTCATGATCAATATCAAACTCGAAACAGACTTTATTATTTTTCCCGAGGATATCTAATTTCCTGCCTTTCCGGGCAGAATGAAAGTACAAAGTATCATCCTCATACCCAAAACAAAGGGGGACAATATATGGACGATCTTCTTCTGAGAAGGCCAAACGGCACACAGATGATCTTAGAATGATCGATTCCATTGCAGTCTTGTCAGTGACTTCCTTCTCTTTTCTTCTCATTTAAATCCCTCTCTATTGTTTCTTAGGGGCTTCTTTCCCTCATCGCTTTTTCATATGCCCCTTGGATTTCCCAATTTACTTCCTATTCCCCGACAAACCGTAACCAGATGGCCACCGTAATCCCCCATATTGCATTAAACACAAAGACTAAAAGTGGCGTCAGCGCTCCAAGCCCCATTCCCATCATCCCTTGGTCTGCTTTATAGGGAAATACGACAAAGAGTTGTATGATCGTAGGCCCGAGGCTTAATAAAAGGCCCCGCTTTAGGACGCTGCTACGGAAAACCGGCAGGAGGAAAAGCAATCCCCAGATCCCTCCCCATACAAGGCGGGGGTAAAGCCATACGGGTGACAGGTCTGGCGCAATGCGCACTCCCAGAGTTTTTGTGACTCCATAGGCGCCAAATAGCCAGACAGCAAGACTATTTGCCAGACCGCCTAAACATCCGGCAGCAAATATCACTGTGAGTCTTTTCGCAAGTTTTTTCATTCGTAGCCATTCGGATTGCTGGCTTGCCAATGCCACGAATCAACGCACATTTCATCAATCCCTCTATCGGCTGACCAATCCAGTTCCTTTTTTGCCGTGGATGGATCAGCATAGCATGATGCGATATCGCCCGCACGCCGACCCTCAATATTATAAGCTATCTTTTTCCCCGAAGCCTTCTCGAACGCTGACACCATCTCCAGAACACTGTATCCTCGGCCGGTGCCCAGGTTATATGTAACAACGCCGGGATTTGACGTAAGTTTCAACAGCGCTGCTAAATGGCCAACAGACAGATCCACAACGTGGATATAGTCGCGAACACCTGTGCCGTCAGGGGTAGGATAATCATTTCCGAACACGGGAAGTTCAGAGAGTTTTCCCACTGCCACCTGGGCAATGTAAGGGAGGAGATTGTTTGGGATCCCATTCGGGTCCTCTCCGATGCGCCCGCTGGGATGCGCCCCTACCGGATTGAAATACCGCAACAGGGCGATATTCCATACCTCATCTGTACGGTGAAGATCCCGCAGGATCTCTTCAATCATCCATTTCGTGCGGCCATATGGATTTGTTGGGGAGAGCGGAAAATCTTCTGTGATTGGAACAGTGTGTGGATCTCCATAAACCGTGGCGGATGAACTGAAAACAATATTTTTAACACCATGTCTTTCCATGACTTCACAAAGAACTAATGTTCCAGTGACGTTATTATGATAGTAATGGAGGGGAATGGTTACTGATTCACCAACCGCCTTAAGCCCGGCAAAATGAACCACTGCTTCGATGGAAGCATTATCAAAAACAGCTTTTAAAGCCTCCTTGTCGAGCAGATCGACTTTATGAAACTCCAGTGTCTTCCCTGCAAGTTCTTGAACCCTTTTTAATGATTCCTCTTTGCTGTTGGAGAGATTATCAACAACAACAACTTCATACCCCGCTTGCAGAAGTTCCAGACACGTATGGCTACCAATGTAGCCAGCACCGCCAGTTACTAATATTTTCATAAGCCTTCCTCATGGAATTTTTTTAAAAAACCAGGTCAAAATCATTGCCCAAAGCACTCGCTTCAGGGCAGCCCCTTGTCATTAAGTTTCATCCTAATTGAGTGAGGATCAATTAGGTGGTATTGGGTATTGGCTATCTGGTATTGGTTTTAAGGTGTTTCACTTCTTATCTTATATTACTTCCCTGATAG
>JAIVXD010000437.1:0-2188 GCA_048636195.1 Anaerolineales bacterium | reverse complement strand
GGCTGAACGGACAATCTGAACCGCCTTTTCAACTTTGGTGTGTAGAGGCAGGCAAAATAACCGGCTCTGAAAAGTCGCTTACTAAGGCTAAGGCCCGGGCAATGATTTCTCAGGCTGTGGCAGCGGAGATTTCGAGGCTTCTAAGGCGGACGGGTCAGGTCTACACTCTTGAAAGTTCATATGAAGAGCGTAGACCTGACCCCATCAGGTATTTAAGAGAAGGTGACATTGCCGTATTGGTGCGCACGAACGCAGAGGCGCGCCTTATGCAGGAAGCCCTCACAAGCCTTCATATCCCGAGCGTTCTTTACAGTACGGGCGACCTTTTTGATACACATGAAGCCATGGAAATGGAGAGGCTTCTTGCCGCAATTGCAGAACCCGGCAATGAACGACTCTTAAGAGCCGGCCTGACGACCGATATAATGGGTGTCAGGGGTGAGGAAATTTGTAGTCTAATGGAGGATGAAACCGGGTGGGAAAACTGGCTTGTTAAATTCAAGACATTTCACGATCTTTGGAATGAGCGCGGTTTTATCCGCATGTTTAGATATCTGCTAATACAAGAAAAGGTCCTGCCCCGCCTCATGTCTTTGCCCGATGGAGAACGGCGCAATACAAACCTGCTGCACCTCTCGGAAGTCCTCCACCAGAAATCCGTTGAAAAGAAGCTCGGTATGGCAGATCTGCTCAAATGGCTTTCAGAGCAGAGAGATGGAAGTACGCCCGGGTTCGAAGAACACCCCCTGCGTCTCGAAAGTGATGAGAATGCTGTCAAACTTGTGACTATCCATAAGAGTAAGGGCCTTGAATATCCTGTTGTTTTTTGCCCCTTTTCGTGGGACGGCTCCAGGATGATGAAATCAAAAGACCCTTTCATGTTCCACGATGAAGCCCACAGCATGACCTTAACTCTTGATCTTGGCTCTTCACATATGGATGAAAACCGTCCAATTGCTGAGAAGGAAATCCTGGCGGAGAATCTGAGGCTCCTTTATGTGGCCCTGACCCGTGCAAAAAACCGCTGCTACTTCATCTGGGGTCGCTTTAATAAGGCTGAGACTTCCGCTCCGGCTTACCTTCTTCACTCGCCTGAATCATGGTTAGAAAGAAATGTTGTTGATGCTACCGCCAAAAAATTTGCAGGGTTAAGTGATGAAGATGTGGTTTCGGACCTGAGAATTGCCGTTGACAAGGCCGGAGGAAGCATCGGGCTATCTGATATGCCGGTGGAGCAGGGGAGGGCGTATTCTCCTTTACCAGTCCGGGAGGAAACCTTCAGTTGCCGGAAATTTTCAGGGACCATAGATCGTCAGTGGCGCATTTCAAGTTTTTCATCTCTTGTATCGGGCCTGCGGCACTCGGATGAATTGCCTGATCGGGATGCCATAAGTCTTCCTGATGCCTATGATCAAAAAGATTTTCAAGAATTGGACACCGAAGAACCGGTCTTAGATATTTTTTCCTTTCCAAGAGGTGCAAAGGCCGGGACATTCCTGCACGATGTCCTGGAACACCTGGATTTTGCTGAACGGGAACCGGCTGTTATGAAGGCCCTGGTTGCGGATAAACTCAGGGAATACAAATTTGAATCCTACTGGTTGGACATCATTTGTGGTACGATCACAACCGTCCTTAACGCGCCACTGGACCCCGGATCGGAAGATCTAAAATTCTCATGCATCCGGAACAGAGATCGTTTGAACGAGTTGGAATTCTACTTTCCTTTGAAATCTATTTCCCCGGAGAAACTTGAAAGGTTATTTCAAGCGAACATGGGGCATCAACCCGTCTACGGTGGATCTTCGAGCACCCATGCGGCGGATCTTCGATTTCCGGGAGGGCCTCCGGAAACCATCGAGCGACTTCAATTCTCTCCCACCAGGGGATTTATGAAAGGGTTCATGGATCTGGTCTTTCAGTGGCGCGACCGTTTTTATTTAGTTGACTGGAAATCCAATTTCCTTGGGAGCCGAATCGAAGACTATGGCCAGGCATCCCTAACACTGGCAATGAAAAAGGAATTGTACATCTTACAGTACTATATCTACACTTTGGCCCTGGATCAATACCTGCGGCTCCGCATGCCCGGCTACCGGTACGAGAAACACTTCGGCGGAGTCTATTATATTTTCCTGCGCGGTGTGGATTCCAAAATGGGCCCCGATTTCGGTATTTACAGGGACAT
>JAIVXD010000436.1:0-2190 GCA_048636195.1 Anaerolineales bacterium | reverse complement strand
AAGGGAGCAGGTTCAGGGCAAGGGCTGTTTCTAACAGGTTTGTTTGTTTGCCCTGAAGTACCATACCTATCTGTTTCCCATCAACTCTCAGGGACAACAAAAGATTTTTCAACAGGGAGGAGTTGAGCCGGATCTTGGGGAGATGAAGATATCTTTTTTCTCCATCAACTGTGCCATTTTGAATATTCACACTGATATCACTAATCAGAATCTCCTTTTCCCCTGCTGCAGCTCTCGCCTGTGGAATATTCGCCTTTAGTTCCTCAATCTCAAAAACAGGATATTTGCCCGAGATAGACAGTCCCATTGTAAAGGGTTTAAGTGCTACTCCCTTGCCCGAAAGAGTGATTTTATCACCTTTTATCCTGGCCGAAATGCCTATCCCGTTGGGCTCTCCTTTGCCCCGTATGTCTCCTGAGATGCTGCCACTCACCTTCATCTCTCCGGCCGCATAGGAAAACCGGTTTTCTTTGAGCCCGGCATGAAGGTCATAACCCCAATCCCATTGTGCATTTGCCTTCATGGCGTCTATTTTGCCATGGAAAGTGACAGGTCCTGATAGCATGACAGGCCCCATTTGTGATCTTAGCTCGACTGGAACAAAGGGCAGCGTTTTTTGGGGCAAAAGGCGGCCATCAAGAAGCTCGATCCCAACATGGGTTTCAGATCCAAAGCGAGCATTTAAGCTGCCCTTTAGCCCAAATATCTCATTGATACCCAGATGAAAGTGCGAAGCGCTCAGCTTGTTGTTGCCCAGATCGAAGAATCCCTGTGTTTTAAGATGCAGGTTTAAGGGGTCTGATCTTGTTTCAGGTATCTGCTTAAGGACTGCCCCCTCAAGAACAAGATCCAAAGGCTCAAAGGCCACTTTTCTATAGTTGTGGTCGTAAATGAGGCTTGCCTTTACCACCATCTTTTTCACATTCGCCTCAGGACCCTCAAAGGTAACGTTCTCAGAATGGAGCTCCACGGGATTAAAGGTCAATGTTTTTTTCTTATGGTTATAGATGAGCCTTGCCGTCACGCCCACATTGTCCGCATTTGCCTCCGGACTTTGAAACATTGCCCCTGTTGCTGTCAGCAGGCAGCTTATCTTCGGGTCAACAAAAGATATGGCATGATCCGTAGTGATAAGAATGTGAGGGGCCATGAAGCTTATTTTTTGGGAGGGCCACTGGAACCGCATCTCGCAAGAGATCTCTACAAGATGATCCTTATTCAGATGCGCGTTAATCCCACTGATCCGGACGGTCTGATCCTTAATTTGAGCAACCATATTCCCGTTGACAATTTGTGCAGCTTGAAATCGGATGTCCCTGAACAGAAAAAGCGCAATTAGCCTTTTCACAATCCGTGTTAGAAATGAGGGACCTCCAGGTTTCTGCTCGATCCGGGGAAGAAGCAGGTCATGGGAAACACGAAATGAAAACCCGTCAATCTTGAGGTTTTTAAAGGTGAGGCATTTGTGTCCGAATGTACCTTCCAGGGACATGTCCGCAATGAGCTCAGGGATTTCCAGGTAAAACCCCCTAAGATCTTCACCGGGTTTGAACAGTATCCCCTTTGCCAGGATTTGTAAGGGTTTGAGGGAATAAGAGAGGCTTTTTATTTCAAATGAAGTGCCGGTGGATCGAGCAATGGATTTTTCTATCAACGCCTTTACGGCGGAGGGGTGGAAATAATAATACAGGATTGCACCGCAAAGGGAGGCTATAATGAGCAGGACGCCAATGCAAAAGACCAGGAGGAGTTTGTTTTTCGTTTTCATCAATCAGCGACCAGCAGTAGAACTGGTTGTATGAGGAAGGCCCCTAAAAGGGGCCACTGAAATAGTCGGCGATAGTGAATTTAAAATACGAATATCGAAATCCGAAATCCCTGGCCCAGACCTAATATATGAATTTGGTGATGCTATCCCAGATTCAATAAAGTTATGTTATCCATTGGTCAATTGAAGTAAGTCGCACCAGGGCGGGCCGAAACAATACCAAATGACCAAAATACCAATGACCAAAACCTTTGTGTACACATCGCCTACTTATAACTGGCTTTTTAGTACCCGTTTTGAGCATTGAAAAATTTGAATTTCGAATTTGTTTTCCCGCTAAAGCGGGATGCTTCGGGTTTCGGATTTAATATAACTCAAAAACCACCTGAAACGGTAAAATCTTTTCATTTCTCACCTGTATA
>JAIVXD010000435.1:0-2191 GCA_048636195.1 Anaerolineales bacterium | reverse complement strand
AGAAGGCGTCAGTTGCAACGGAGTCTCTCCTTTGGGGCTGTCCTATAACGAATTTCAAGGCTACGCTGCCGTTCAATAGAATGAAGCAGTTTTTTGCGGCCTTTAAAAAGAGACCCCACGGTCCTGCCAGATGAAAGCCATAATTAGAATTGCTCTAAAAAATTTTGTTGCATACCTGCTCAGATAGGAATAATTTAATAATCCAACATAAAAAAACAAATGGCAAGAGAATTATAGATGATATATCAATGCATTATGTTTATTGTGACTGCCTACCTTCTTGGCTCTATTCCATTTGGAAAACTCATTGCCAAACGAGTGGCCCGCATCAACATCACACAGCGGGGCAGCGGAAACATAGGGGCTACCAATGTTGCAAGGGAACTCGGCATCACCTGGGGTCTCGTCACCCTGTTTCTTGATATGCTTAAAGGTTTTTTACCAGTATTTCTCTATGCCCATTATATTTTGCAAGCGGGAATTGAATTTGAAATATGCCTTTCTGCCATTGGTCTCTCCGCTCTTTTGGGCCACCAATTTTCCATCTTTATGAGGTTCCGTGGAGGGAAAGGCGTCGCCACGGCCATCGGCATTTATCTCGCAACATCTCCCTTAGCCTGTCTAATGGCTGTCATTGTTTTTATCTTAACAGTCTATAAGTGGGATTTCGTCTCCCTGGGATCCATGCTTGCAGCAATTGTCATGCCCGGCTTATTGGCGCTTTTTGGCAAATCACAGCCCCTTGTAACAACCTCAATTATTGTGGCTGCGCTTATCTGTTTCAAACACAAGGGCAACATTAAAAGGCTGGTCAAAGGGAAAGAACGGAAATGGAGAGGTGAGATAAATCAACCAAACAGATCAAGGAGCCGTTCCAACTCTTCGTCCGAGTAAAAGTAAACTACAATACGGCCTTCTCGCCCCTTCTTCTTGATTTCCACTTTTGTCCCTAAGGACAGCTTAAGTTTGTCTGCCAGGGATTGAACATAGTAATCGAGCTCAGATTGCTTGTTTTTTAAATTCCTTGGCCCCCTCCTTTTTTTTGCTAACGTCTCGGTCTGCCGCACCGAAAGGCCTTTTTTTATGACCGCATCCCTGAGGCCCTTTTGCTCTTCAGGGTCCCCGATCCCTACCAGTACGCGTGCATGGCCCATGCTCAACCGGCCGTCGATCAGATCTTTTTGGATAGAAAGGGGCAGGTTGAGGAGCCTTAAAAGGTTTGCGATCGAAGACCTGTCCTTCCCCAGCCTTTTGGCCAGGGAATCCTGGGTGATTTCCGCCTCCTCCAGTAGCCGCTTATAGGCGAGGGCCTCTTCAACCGCATTCAGGTCCTTTCTATGAATATTCTCAATTAAGGCCAACTCCAAAGACTCGTATGGTGTTACCTCGCGCACCACAACAGGAACACGCTCAAGCCCTGCCTTTTGCGCTGCTCGCCACCTCCGTTCTCCAGCAATAAGCTGATACCCGGTTTCAGTTCTGCTAACCAGTAATGGAGTAACAATCCCCTTTTCCCGAACAGAATTCACCATGCCTTCCAAATCGGATTCAGATATATCCTGCCTGGGCTGGTAAGGATTTGCTTCTATCGCCTCAACAGGGCACTTGAAGAACTCTTCTTCCCCATCCTCCAGCCCATCAGCTTCAGGAATCAGCGCCGACAAGCCTTTGCCAAGGGCCTTTCTCTTTGCCATTTATTCTATTCCTTTTTCAACCAACTCCCTGGCCAACGCCAGGTATTGTTGGGCACCTTTACAGCCTATATCATAAAGAAGAACAGGTTTCCCATGGCTCGGGGCCTCACTTAAGCGCACATTGCGCGGAATTACTGTCTTAAAAACGCTTGCCTTGAAGTGTGCCCGAATCTCATCTGCTACCTGCTGTGAAAGGCTGTTTCGCTTATCATACATTGTCAGCAGAATCCCGGCCAGCCTGAGGGTTGGATTCAATTTCCTC
The DNA here is from genome assembly GCA_048636195.1 of Anaerolineales bacterium. Classification (GTDB taxonomy): domain Bacteria; phylum Desulfobacterota; class DSM-4660; order Desulfatiglandales; family Desulfatiglandaceae; genus 4484-190-2. The sequence goes on along the minus strand of JAIVXD010000435.1, from coordinate 235 downwards.
TTAACCGCTTTAAGCGTATTTAATAGCTGGGACAATCCCTCTAAAGCATAATATTCACATTGGAGGGGAACCATCACCAAATCCGCTGCTGCCAGTGCATTCACGGTTAAAAAACCTAAGGAAGGTGGGCAATCCAAAAAAATATAGTCGTATTTTTCTCTAAGCTTTGAGAGCCCTTTTCGGAGACGAAACTCCTTGTTCTCTACGGAAACCATCTCAACTTCTGCACCTACTA
>JAIVXD010000434.1:0-2195 GCA_048636195.1 Anaerolineales bacterium | reverse complement strand
TTGTCGTTGCAGAAAAGCAAGGCGCTCCCGCAGAAAAATTGAGGGGTACAATACAGAATGACATTTTAAAGGAATATTCCTCAAGGGGGACATATATATTTCCACCAAAGCCTTCCATGAGGATTATCACAGATATGTTTTCCTATTGCACCGAAAAGGTCCCACAGTGGAATGCAATCAGTATCAGCGGCTATCATATAAGGGAGGCCGGTTCTACCGCTGTACAAGAAGTGGCTTTTACTCTGGCCAATGGGATTGCCTACGTGGAAGCAGCCCTTAAGGCGGGACTTGGTGTGGATGCATTTGGGCCCAGGCTATCCTTCTTTTTTAACGCCCACCTGGATTTTTTTGAAGAGGTGGCCAAATACAGGGCGGCCAGGAGGTTGTGGGCCAGGATCATGAAGGAGAGATTCAAGGCAAAGAATCCCAAATCCATGATGATTCGGTTTCACACCCAGACAGCGGGATGTACCCTGACGGCGCAACAGCCCAAGAACAATATCGTGCGCGTTGCCTTCCAGGCCCTGTCCGCAGTCTTAGGGGGAACCCAGTCTCTGCATACAAACTCAATGGACGAGGCACTGGCCCTGCCCTCGGAAGAGGCCGTTCAGATTGCCCTGCGTACACAGCAGCTAATCGCTTATGAGACAGGCGTGGCTGATACAGTAGATCCCCTGGCCGGGTCTTACTATGTGGAGGCCCTGACAAAAGAAATATATGAAAGAGCCGAGGCGTATATTAATAAGATTGATGAAATGGGCGGTGCGGTAGCGGCTATTGAAAAGGGGTATATACAGAGAGAGATTCAAGACAGCGCTTACAGATACCAGCGTGAGATAGAGCAGGAGGAACGGATAGTCGTGGGGCAAAACCGGTTTCAGGTAGAGGAGGGAAAACCGGGCGGTCTTCTGAGAGTTGACCCTGCTGTGCGAACCTTCCAGATTGAAAGATTAAAGAAGCTCAGGTCTAAGAGAGACGATGAAAGGGTAAAAAAGACCCTGTCGGACTTGAAAAAAGGGGCAGAAGGAAAGGAAAATTTAATGCCCCTAATCCTTGAAGCTGTCAAAGCCTATGCTACTCTTGGAGATGTCTGTGATGTTCTAAGGGATGTGTTTGGGGAATATCAACAGGTGGGGACACTTGGGAGGTAATTAGAAGTGCCTAAAGTATTTGACGGCACCATGGTTTTGCCAGTTCGCCCGTTAGCCAGTTAGCCAGTTGCCGCTTCTCCAATTAGACGTGTAAACCAGCGGAAGGGATAAAGTTAGAACGAGCAATATGAAAATCAACAAATTTGAAGACTTGAAGTGCTGGCAAGAAGCAAGGCCCTTAACCAATACAGTTTATGCTTACACCAACAGATCTGCATTTTCAAAGGATTTTCGATTATCAGGGCAAATTACAGGCGCTTCAATTTCAATAATGAATAATATCTGCGAAGGATTTGATTCGAGGTCTAATAATGAGTTCATCAGGTTCTTGACTTACTCAAGGAGATCATGTTCTGAGGTACAGAATTGTTTGTATGTGGCTTTAGATCAAGCATATATCAACGAAGAGGAGTTCCAGGCAACTTACATACATTGTGAAAAAGTTCGTAAGATTATTGATGGCCTGATAAGATACCTGAAAAAAAGTTAGTTTGTTAACGGGCTCAACTGGCAAACTGGCTAACGGGCAAACCGGTAAACTTTTATAAGCAATACTACAACGGAGAATCTTTGATATGGCGAAGGAAAAAAAGATAAGAGTGCTGGCGGCAAAGCCGGGGCTTGACGGTCATGACCGGGGTATAAAGGTGGTTGCAAGTGCACTGATGGATGCGGGGATGGAGGTAGTATATACGGGTCTCAGGCAAACCCCCCGTCAGATTGTAGGAGCGGCAATTCAAGAGGATGTGGATGTCATAGCCATGAGCATTCTATCCGGTGCCCATGATTATTTGTTTCCAGAGGTTATGAAACTATTGAAGGAAAAGGGTGTCAAAGATATTCTTGTTGTAGGCGGCGGCATAATCCCTGATGAAGATATTCCCGCCCTGAAAGCTGAAGGTATTTCAGAAATCTTTGGCCCTGGAACCACTACCGGGGAGATTATTAAGTATATCAAGGATAACGTTAATGATTGAATATTTTCGATTGACTATTGAATATTTAAATAGTCAATATTCAATAGTCAATATTCAATTCCGTGTT
>JAIVXD010000433.1:0-2198 GCA_048636195.1 Anaerolineales bacterium | reverse complement strand
ATCAAAAATCAAAAGGGCACCATGGGCATCACACCACTTTCTCAGTTTATGAGCATATTCATCAGGAAGGAACCAGGCCCCGCTTCCCTGATAGGTTTCGCTAATCACGCCGGCAACATTGTCCGGGTTAACACCTTTTTTTTTCAAGGTCCTTTCGAATAGGGAGAAGGACTTATCTTTAAGCCGAAAATCACCGGGGAAGGGTACCTGATGGATATCAGGGTCAGGATTTACAATCCAGTCTTTTAGTTCCGGGATCCCCCCAACCAACTGTGCGGCCAGTGTACGTCCATGAAAGGCATTTTCGAAGGAAATAATAACATTTTTCTTCTTACCGCCCTTTCTCAAGCCGTGTGTCCGGGCCAATTTCACAGCGCACTCTACTGCCTCTCCCCCTGTGGTTAACAGGAATACCTTGTCCAGGCCAGGCGGAGAGATCTCTGCCAGCTTTTTGACTAACTCAGCCCGGACTTCACAGGGAAAAAGGTAGTTGTGAAGAAGAGGTCGCCTAATAAGTTCCACCATGGCATCCTGCACCTCTTGTCTGCCATGTCCGACATTGGCCACCAGCACACCTGAACTCATATCAAGCCATTTGTTACCATAAGGATCATATACATTGATCCCCTCGGCCCGATCCCAAACAACCAGGGGTTGACCGCCCATGGATAGCGGTTCATATCGATGCAATTTTTCAATAATGGGCAGTGACTCCGGAACGGGAATGGGCGTCACTATCCTTCTGAATTTCGTTTCAACACTGTCAACGACTTCCGGTTCCATGCTGAATAGTATTTCTCCCAATCTAAATTTCCTCCCTCCATAACGGCATAACAGCACAACGTGGTCCACCCAGGACTTTTGATAACTCGTTTCCCTCTAACTCTATGACCTCAATACCATTCTCGCGCAACTCTTTATTAGTAGAAACATTCCTGCTCCAGGCAACTACTGTTCCGGGTTTGATAGTGAAAACATTACTGCCAACGCCCCACTGCTCTGCCTGGGATCTTATTGGATCATCTCCGCCAACTTTAATTATGCGTATTGATTTCAATTTAAGCACCTTCTTAAATGCTTCAAAAAGGTTACTCTCCTTACTGGTTTTAATCGTGTCCCCATCATCTTTCCACAGATGAAAAACATTTAGAGAGTCTTCTATATCCGGATAAAAAAGAAAGGCATCGTAATCTACCATGGTAAAGAATGTATCAACATGAACGTAGAATCCAAGATCTCCCTTTGTAAGCTTTGTATTATTGAATTGAAGAACAAGTACATCTGTAAGCTCTGACTGCTTCATCATATTTTGAGCGATCGTCAATATGGTTTGGGCATGCGTTCTCTCATTCAGGCCAATGAGTAAGACGTTTTTACTAAGGGGGAATACATTACCTCCTTCTAAAGGGGTAGTGTGTTCTTCCGAATTGCCATACCAGGTATCATATTCCAAATCTTTAAAGTCAGGATGATATTTAAAGATATACTTTACATATAGAGGTTCTCTTTCTCTGGCCCGGCCATACATTACGGAAAAGGCTATTCCGTTCCCAATTGCTGCTGCCGGATCCCGTGACCAGCCAATGTTAGTCATTGAAGTCAAACAAAATTCATTTTCGGTGTCAGATAAATCCTGGAGCGAAACCTCATAAGTCTTATTGTAAAGTTCCTCTTTCCTTATTCCGCCTGTAAAGATGTCGATCAGTTCATCAATATCGACATTTTCCATATACCTTTGCATAGCTTCTAAAGTCTGAGGTGAAAGCCGCTTGGATTCGTAAGCGATACTCTTTGTAATGAGCTCTTTTCTAAGAGTATCGTCCTTAAGAACGTCTTTTAAAAGATCGCTCATGATATAGACTTTAATTCCCAGGTTTTTCAGAGTCTCTACGTATGCTTGATGCTCTTCTGCGGCTCTGCCTGGCCAGGGAACATTATCCCATAAAAGCGACTTCATATTTAATGGAGTTAATCGCGTAATTTCCTTGCCGGGGCGTTGCATCATTACGGCCCTGAGTTTACCAATTTCGGAATTAACTTGAATTTTCATTCTTATGAAATCCTTTCTTGTTAATTATGGGTTCACCGCAGAGGCGCAAAGGCCGCTGAGGTTTTTTTACTTGTGTTCTCTGGGTCTCAAGTAACTTCTCAATAAGTTCGGGTGGAGTTTATCCCTGGCCCAGACCTGATTCGCAATG
>JAIVXD010000432.1:0-2207 GCA_048636195.1 Anaerolineales bacterium | reverse complement strand
TCGGATTTCGTATTTAGGCATCTTGAAAATCCTTCTAATTGACTAAGTTGGAATCTACTTTGACGTTTCCCTGTTCAGGGTACAAGCGGGGTAAATTGCGATGGGTATTGTATTAAAGGAAATCTCAAAAAGCTATGACGGCCGGGCAGTACTGAAAAATTTAAACCTTGAAATTAATCAAGGAGAATTTCATGTGCTGTTAGGACCGAGCGGCGGCGGCAAGACAACTACACTGTCCGTCATGGCTGGACTGACTGAACAGGATAGCGGATCTGTTTCTATCGGCGGCCGGGATGTAAGCCATCTTTCTCCTGACAAAAGAAGAATTGGTTTTGTCTTTCAAGACCATGCCCTGTTTCCACATCTAACCGTTTTTGACAACGTTGCTTATGGGCTCAGGGTCAGAAGAATCAATGGGCATGAGATAACACGGAAGGTCGAGTATTATTTAAGCAAAGTAAGTATTGTAAAGGAAAAAGATAAATTCCCCCACCAGTTAAGCGGAGGACAGAAACAAAGAGTCGCTCTGGCCAGGGCGCTCGTTATTGAACCTGAAATACTTCTTATGGATGAACCTATGAGCAGTCTGGATAGCATGACCAAAGAATCAGTACGGGATGAATTGAAAAGTATTCAGCAGGAAATAGGTGTGACCACGGTTTATGTTACACATGATCAGAATGAGGCAATATTGTTGGGAGACCGCGTTTCTGTGCTTAACGATGGGAGGGTGGAACAGATAGAATCCCCTTCCGAACTGTTCCATCACCCTAAAACCGAATTTGTGGCCCGTTTTGTCGGGATCAAAAATATCTTAAAAGTATCGCTGATCGGAATAAACAACCATGAAGCCACAGTACAAATCAATAATGACGGGCCGGAACACCCCATCAGGATTAGAGTTAAAAAATATCCTATTTTTGAAAAAAGAAAAACGATCGATCTGTGCATCCATCCGGAAAGGATCATGCTAAAAAGAGAACATGAAGTATCTGACAGCAACTTGAACCGAATCAGGGGAAAAATAGTAAAAAGAACAAATAACGGTAATGGCTTTATGGCAATCGTTGATATTGGCGGCACGACACTGCATGCATCAATTTCAAGTGATTTTAAGGTGCACGAGAATGTATGGGTTTGCTTTGCCCCGGATGCACCTCACCCCCTATGCGGCAAAAAGTGCAGAGAACCGGAGCAGCAGAGAAAATGCTTTGTAACTACTCAGGTGGATAGGCTGAAGGCTGAAGGCTGTTAGGAAAAAGTGAGGATACGACGCATCCTGAAGCCATGTTTGGTGCGAGAAGCTGCTGTTTCTCCGCCAGAGTGCGACAATCACGCTCTTCTGTCCCCTTCAGCCTTCAGCCTAAACACCTTTGGACTAACTACGTGAGGAATAATCCAAATGAAAGGAATTATCGACTCTACATTGAGGGAAGGTGAACAGGCAGCTCATGTTTATTTTGACCTGACTGAAAAGCTGCGTATCATTGATCTGCTCATAAAGGTTGGTATTGATGAGATAGAGCTGGGAATTGCAGTGCAAAACCCCGAGACCGGGGAACTCATCAAACAAGCCGGAAAACTCGCAGGGTGTCCGAAACTTGCTCTGTGGTGCCGGTGCCTTCCCGGAGACATTGAAGAAACGTTGGCCCTGTCGCCGGATGTTCTTGCACTTTCTATTCCTGTTTCAGACATTCATATAAAACATAAACTGGGTCAAGATAGAAGATGGGTGATGACGAGAGCGCGGGAAAGTATACGGCAGGCGCGAGACAAAAGTTCATGTTATCTTTCCCTCGGTCTGGAAGATGCCTCCAGGGCCGAGCCCGACTTTGTGGAAGAGATATCTTGCCTGGCCTTGGAAGAAGGTGTTAACAGGATACGTTTTGCAGATACGCTGGGAATTATGGACCCAATTTCCATGTTCAGGATCATTACAAGGTTAAAAACCAGCTTCAGCATTCATATCGGGGTCCACACACACAATGACTTCGGCATGGCCACTGCCAATGCAGTAGCCGCATTGAAAGCCGGAGCCGATTTTGCCGATGTCACGGTAAACGGCCTTGGAGAACGGGCTGGAAACGCCGCCCTCGAAGAGGTAGCGGCATTTCTGGTCAAACGGGGCGGTATCCCCCGATACAATCTCCGACATCTCGCAGAACTGTCCCACTATGTGGCACAGGCCGCTCATATCCCGCTTTCTC
>JAIVXD010000431.1:0-2210 GCA_048636195.1 Anaerolineales bacterium | reverse complement strand
AAAACTACCTATGAACGCCTGCTGGAAAAAAAGATTGTGGCTGGACTTTCTTTGGCTCCCTATTACCCTGAACTTACCGACCACTACCTTTTGTGTGTTACGGAGACCAGGACCAGGGATGAGATGGATGAGTTGATAAAGGAATTGAGGAATTAAGGATTGAGGAATTAAGGGATTCCGAAACTCCTATATTAGTGAAGAGAGGTCTAAGCATGAAAGAAGCACTGGGTACGACAGGTCTGATTCTGAATGAACCCCTGCTTTGGGAAAAAGGAAAAAGGGGAAGATCCGGATTTTCTCTTCCCCGGCGTGATGTTGCGCCCTCCCCTCTTGATGCAGCGCTGACAGGTGAAGGCCCTGATTTCCCTGATCTGAGCGAGGTGGACGTGGTGCGCCATTATACTCGACTCTCTACGTGGAACTTTGGGGTAGACACAGGCATGTACCCGTTGGGTTCATGCACCATGAAATACAATCCCAAAACCAATGAAAGACAGGCAAGTCTTCCAGGATTTGCCGGTGCCCATCCCCTGCTCCCAACCAACTTGCAGCAGGGAGCACTCAAGTTGATAAGCGAATTGGAGCAATATCTTGCGGAAATCACTGGCATGGATGCGGTCACTCTCCAGCCTGCGGCCGGAGCCCAGGGAGAACTTACAGGAATGTTCCTTATGCACGCCTATCACCATAGCAAGGGCTCTCCCCGTTCAAAGATCATCGTTCCGGATACTGCTCACGGCACAAACCCTGCCAGTGCAGCCCTTTGTAAATACCGGCCTGTGCCGGTAAAATCCAATGAACAAGGTATACTAACAGTCGACGCCGTTCTTGAAGTCATGGATGAAGACACTGCCGGAATCATGGTAACCAATCCTAACACACTGGGACTTTTTGAAGAAAACATTAAGGAAATAGCCGAGGTCGTGCATTCAAAAGGCGGGCTTGTGTATGGTGACGGTGCAAATATGAATGCGGTTATGGGGATTGTACGCATGGGAGATATCGGGATTGACGTGCTGCATCTAAATCTCCACAAGACATTTTCGACTCCCCACGGAGGTGGCGGACCTGGTTCCGGCCCCGTGTGTGTTAAAAGCCATCTTGAGCCTTTTCTGCCTATCCCCAGGGTGATCAAGAAAAAAGACCAATTTATTCTCTCTGACGATTTACCTGATTCCATTGGCAAACTGCATGCATTTTATGGAAATTTTGGGGTCATGGTAAAGGCCTACAATTATATACAGAGCATGGGGCCTGAGGACCTCAAAAAGGCGAGCCAGCTTGCGGTCTTAAACGCCAATTATGTAAAAGAAATGCTAAAGGGGGTGTTACATCTTGCGTACGAGAGGCCCTGTATGCACGAATGCGTTTTTTCCGATAGATTACAGAAAGAACAAAAAATAACTACCCTGGAAATGGCAAAGCGCCTCATGGACTACGGGTTTCATCCGCCAACCATCTATTTTCCGCTGGTGGTAAATGGCGCTATCATGATCGAACCCACTGAGACTGAGTCTAAGGAAAACATCGATGAGTTTATAGAGGCGATCAAATCAATTGTTAATGAAGCAAAAGAGGCGCCTGAACTGGTGCGTGAAGCGCCAAAAAAATGCAAAGTAAAAAGGATGGATGAAACTGCTGCAGCAAGGCAACCACGTCTTGCGGGATAAGTTCGGGTTACGAGTTGCGGGTTACGAGTTGTAAATTAGGAGGTTGAGACAATAAAAAGCTATAAAGATTTGGATATCTACAATTTATCCTATGATCTTGCAATCAAAATTCATCGGATGTCATTGAAACTTCCCAGGTATGAGTTGTATGAGGAAGGAAGCCAGATAAGGAGATCTTCAAAATCGATCACTTCCTGCATTGTCGAGGGCTATGGAAGAAGGAGGTATAAAGCAGATTTCGTCAAGTTTCTTATTTATGCTCATGCCTCATGTGATGAAACCATTCTTCACCTTAACTTCATAAAAGATACGCATGAACTCACCGAAAAAGAAGTAAGCCATTTTCTTCAACCATACGATGAATTGGGAAGCAAGATTAACAGATTCATTCAGTATGTTGAAAAGGAATGGAAATAATATTTGCGTCGTGAATTGTATGCTCCACCTTACAACTTTCTTATAGACTGAAACCAGAACTCGCAACCCGCAACTCGAAACACGCTACTATGTTTTGGTAACCGAATTGAAAACAAACTACAA
>JAIVXD010000430.1:0-2215 GCA_048636195.1 Anaerolineales bacterium | reverse complement strand
AAATTGGCAATTACTTGGGAAAATGAGCATTTTTAACGACGACTTTGGGTCTTCAATCCCTTCTTTGTCCTTAACCCTGAACGTTGAACCCTGAACCCGTGAACGGTTACCTATAATGTAAGTGATCAGAGCATCTGGTATGGATCTACATCCAGGATGAGATGAACACCGGTTGATTTAAGATCCTTTTTTGCAGATTTTTCGATTCTGCCCAAAAGATGATGCAAAAGCGAAGAGCTTTCACTTTTCAGCAGGATTTGCCACCGGAATTTTCCTTTTATTTTTGAAATCGGAGCCTCCACGGGCCCCAACACCAGGATCTCCTTTCCCCGCTTGGGCCACTTAGCCAAAATGCCCCTGATCCCCAGGCTCAGACGTTGAGCTGCATCTGCCGTTTTTCCCTTGCTGTTCCCAAGAAGCCTTAGACATGCCAGGTGAGAAAAAGGAGGGTAGCTCAATTGCTTTCTGAGGTCACTTTCCTTTTCAAAAAATGATTGGTAGTCGTGAGCAGTGGCCGTGATCAAGGCGTAGTGATCCGGATTAAAGGTCTGGATAATCACCCGGCCTCTTTGACTTCCCCGTCCTGACCTGCCGGCAACCTGTGAGAGCATCTGGAAGGTACGCTCCCCGGCCCTGAAGTCAGGAAACCCAAGGGAAAGGTCAGCCGCAATTACACCCACCAATGTCACCTTTGGAAAATCATAGCCCTTTGTAATCATCTGGGTGCCAACGAGAATATCTGTTTTATAATCGCTGAATTTCCTCAATATTTGTAAGGCCTGTCCCTTTTTGCGTGTAGTGTCAGTATCCAGTCTCGCAATACGTGCGGTCGGGAAAAGCTCTGTGAGTGTTTGCTCCAGTTTCTCAGTGCCGAATCCGTATGATTTAAGCTCCCCGCGCCCGCATGAGGGACATTTTATTTGTGTCCCAGAATAAAAGCCGCAATAATGGCACTTCAGTTGGTGTCCCATTAGATGATAGGTAAGTGCCACATCGCAGTTGGGACAACGAATGGGTTTACCGCAGGAACGGCATAAAAACAAACTATGAAAGCCCCTCCGATTCAAAAAAAGGATGGTCTGATTCCCCGCCCTCAGGTTTTGATCAAGGGCTTCTCTAAGTTTGGGGCTCAGAATCTCATCCCCGGGTTGCTTACCCTTGCCCTCCAGAGTCTTCATATCCACAATTTCAACATCAGGTGGAGGCCGTTTTTCAACCCTGTCAGGCATCGAAAGCAGATGATACCTGCCGTTGATGGTGTTATAAATGGACTGGACAGAGGGTGTTCCAGAACCGAGTGTCACCATTGCCTTTTCTAACTTCGCTCTCACAACAGCAGCATCTCGTGCCTGGTATCGTGGACTGTTTTCCTGTTTATAGGCTGAATCATGCTCTTCATCCACGATGATCAGGCCTAATTCAGGTAGTGGAGCAAACAGGGCGGAACGGGCACCGATGACAAGGTCCACATCGCCTCTCGCCATGCGCATCCACTCATCATACCTTTCACCTTCGCTGAGCCCACTGTGGTAAATGCCAACCCGGTTGCCCAGCCGCGTCCTGAAAAGGCCCTCCATATAGACACAAAGGGCTATTTCCGGCACCATCAATATCACCTGCCGGCCCGAGCGAATCGCATGTCTGGCTGCCCGATAGTAGACTTCTGTCTTGCCGCTGCCGGTCACCCCATGAAGCAGGCAGGCCGAAAAGGCCTTTCTGTCAAGACATTTTTGAATATGATCGACGGCCTGGGTTTGCTGTTCAAAAAGTTTGACTGGTGCAAGAGATGGAAACACAATTTCTCCAGCCGGATTTCGATAAACAGTCCCTGTATACTCTTCCAATATACCTTTTTTGACCCATTTTTTTACAAGATATGAGGCATTGGTGAATTTGGCTGTGAGTTCACTCAATAACGTATCATCGGAGCTGAAGACTGTTTCCATAAATACAAGTTCATTTTTGGCCTCAAACGGGCCAGTTCTTTCAGCGAGAACGGACTTAAGACGGACGTTCTTCATTGGTCGCACAAATTTTCGCATAAGAGGGCCTGCCCGTCTCTTTCTTGCCTGCTCCCGGATTACTATCCATCCTTTTTTTTGAAGAACATAGAATTCCTGAAGGGGCCCGGGAAGCTTTTTTCCCGGATGATCCTTTATCCAGGAAAGGAGCCTTTTTTCTTCAGAAGGAGGATGCAGGACGGCCATGGCGCTCA
>JAIVXD010000429.1:0-2217 GCA_048636195.1 Anaerolineales bacterium | reverse complement strand
TAAGATCAGAATCGCTGATGTACGAGGAGTTGCACTGGTATCCCTCATATTAATCCTTTTCCTTGTCTTCGCGTTCGTGCTCAGTTTTGGAGAATACTACCTCCTGGAATTCACCGGTCAGCATATGATGCAGGATATTCGTCTCAAGCTCTTCCGGAGAATGCAATCTCAAGCAGTGCGTTTCTTCGAGCGACATCCTGTAGGTCGCTTAGTCACACGCGTGACAAATGATATCGAAAACCTCAACGAAATGTTCCGATCAGTCTTCATTACGGTCTTCAAGGACTTTTTTCTCTTAATAGGTATCCTTGCGGTCCTCCTCTACCTCAACTGGCGCCTGGCCCTGGTTTCCTTTGTCCTCCTTCCATTCATCTTTGGACTCACATTTCTTTTCAGCACACTGGCGAGAGAGGCTTTCAGGGAGCTTCGAGCCACGGTGGCAAAAATAAATGCCTTTCTTCAGGAGCGCATTACCGGGATGCGTGTGATTCAGCTCTTTGCAAGGGAAAAATTCCAGATGGATGCTTTCGCCCGCATTAATCATGAAAATTATCTGGCCGGCATGAAGCAGATTCGCGTGTTCGCCATCTTTATGCCGGTCATGGAACTATTCTCTTCATTTGCCGTTGCCCTGATTATCTGGTATGGAGGCGGAAAAGTTATTTCGGACCAGCTTTCCCTGGGGTCCCTGGTTGCATTTATCGGTTATATCCAGATGTTCTTCAAGCCCATCCGGGACATATCTGAAAAGTACAACATCATGCAGTCGGCCATGGCCTCAACCGAACGTATTTTTGAGTTTATGGATTCCAAAGAAGAGATCCCGGACCCTGAACATCCCGTAGCCCCGCCAAAAGTGAAAGGACGCCTTACTTTCAAACATATATCGTTTGCCTATGAGAAGGCCAATCCAGTACTCCATGATATATCTTTTGAGGTGAAGCCGGGGGAAACGGTTGCCATTGTAGGGGCCACAGGGTCGGGCAAGACCACATTGGTGAACCTGGCCGAACGATTCTACGATCCGGATGAGGGGACAGTGTTTCTGGATGGTGTGGATCTCAGAAAATGGTCAAAAAGCGAACTCCGAAAGAATATCAGCCTTGTCATGCAGGATGTCTTTATTTTTTCAGGAAACCTGGGGGAGAATATATCTTTAGGCCGCAAAGATATAGATGCAAGATCACTTGAATCAGCAGCAAGGGAGGCCAATGCGCTTTCCTTTATTGAGAGGCTCCCCGGCGGCTTTCAGCAGGATATCGGTGAAGGGGGATACACCCTTTCAGCCGGGGAGCGGCAGCTTTTGTCCTTTGCCAGGGCCCTGGCAGCCAACCCTCGAGTACTCATCCTTGACGAGGCCACTTCAAATGTCGATCCGGAAACAGAACGTCTCATCCAAAAGGCTATTTCACAGATGGCTGCCAGGAGAACCACACTAATTGTGGCCCACAGGCTCTCCACCATTAGAAATGCGGATCGTATCCTGGTCATGCACCACGGCCGAATCGTGGAGCAGGGTACGCATGAGGAACTCATGAGCTTAGGCCATGTCTATTATAAGCTCAATATGCTGAGGGAAAAATAATTACTCAGGTTGTCAGGTTCACAGTTCAGGGTTGTTTCAGTTTTCATCAGTTAACCTTGAACCCCTGGCCCAGACCTGGCTTTCCTCTCCCGTTGCGTAGAAACTCCTGGCGTAGAATTCAGTGCGATCGTTTCAAGAATGCATATCAAGTCGCGCCAGGGCAGGCGTGAACCATTGAACTTTGAACCTGAGTAGTTAGTTGATCTTTACTTTCTAAAGTTGACGGTCTTGTAAAAAGTCCAAATTTATATTTTCGACGCCCATAACTATTTGATATTCCAATATCTAAATTATTGTTTTTGTGTATTTTGTGCCTTTTTGCGGCTATATCAAAGTTGAGAATTGGAAGCACAAAGGCGATACTCCTTTTGACAATTTTCGGCATCTTTCAGCAAATTACGGCAATCCTTTGGGTTGGGCCTTTTGATGGGATTGGGCTAACTACTTAGAATCTTGGGCTATATTGCCTGGTCGAATATATGGCAGGGGTTTTGCAGTAATTTACGTCCAAAGGATTTCAGCGAGCTCTTTAGAATCTGTTCTTTGAAAAACTGGTAAACAAGCACTTTTTTGTGCCACCCTGCTTCAACACAAATAATAAACCACATGATGGCCCATGGCCTCTAAAGGTT
>JAIVXD010000428.1:0-2266 GCA_048636195.1 Anaerolineales bacterium | reverse complement strand
TTTCCCCTTCAGAGAAGGTATACTCTCCCGGAAATAGAAACTCTCCCTCTAAGTAGACTCTCTGTTCCAGGGCCTTGCTGTATTGAGGGATCTCCCGAATATACACAGTGTCATCCGGCTTTAGGGGAATATTATCCTCTGATGACCCTGCCATGGCCTCTCGAATTGAAAAGTCAATCTTCAAGATATCCGTTCCTTCACTCACTGCAACCACTCTGGACACGGTTGCCCTGTCAAGATAGGCATTGCTTGTCAGGTTACCTGCTTGAAATATCAAGTCACTTATCTTCATACCTTTGAATAAACGGTATGTCGCAGGAAACCGAACGGCCCCGCTGATGCTCACTTTTGGAATCTGTTCCTTTTCCCACATCTCGTAAATCTGCACCCTGTCAAGGTCTTGAAGCGGGAGGTTCTGCTCCTCATCGCCTGCCAGGAGAGCGCCCAGGTTGAATTCGACGATTTCGGGATGAAGGTCCGGCGGAATCAGTCGAATGATCTCTGCCCGAGGAAGGTAGGCTTCCGCAAGAAGGTCATCATAAGATGAAATTATATCACGCAGTCTCATTCCGGGTTTCAATTCATACTCGCGGGGGTATTTAACATGACCCTCAAGATAGACCACCTGGCGAACTTTCTCATGTACCGGGTAAATCTTAATTACATCTCCGTCTTTAAGTGGGGCTCTCAAGTTTTTGTCGGCCGTATCAGGAGATGAAGGATCCAGGTTAAAGCTTTTGACCACCCTTAGCTGGTGTCCCTTTATTCTCTCAATAATCACATTATTAAGATATCCGAACGGCAGCACACCCCCGGCCAGATCAATCACATCCCCAATGGTTTCCCCAACTTTCATCTCATAGATAGCTGGACGCCTCACATTGCCTGCGACTCCCACAACAGACCCAATAACAGGTATGAAGATGGTATCTCCTGTCTGGAGCCGTATGTCATTATTCTTCATGCCCCTGGTAAAAAACTCATACAAATCAAGGGTAGTGACAAGTTTTCCGTTTCTGAGGACCTTTACGTTCCTCATGCTGCCGTTCTTACTGGGCCCTCCGGCAGCATAGAGGGCGGAGATCACGGTTGAAAGGGAGCTTAACGAATAGGTGCCAGGGTTATTTGCCTCGCCTACAAGGAATATATCTATGGTGCGCAGACGGCCCATAGTAACGCTCATTTCAAAATCGGGATAATATTCCTTGAACTTTCGAAACAAAAACCGCTTTAGCTCGGCAAAAGACAGGCCACTGACGTCCAAAGTTCCCAGGTTTGGAACAATGATGGAGCCATCCCGTGTGACTGATACACTATAAGATTTTTCTACCCTCCCCCAGAGATGGATAGTAAAATTATCTCCCGGTCCAATAATGTAACCGGTTCCCACAGGTACATTAGTTATGGGTGTAAAAGTCGATATATCTTTGGAAAAAAAATCATAACCGTACTGATGCAGATCGCGCGATATATCTGTAGGAAACTGGCCGGACAGGATTTTTTCTATACGAGAAGGAGGCTCAGGCTTTTCAGCAGGCTTCACTTCCTCCTCCAGGGTAGGAGGACCGATTTCTTTATCCCTGATAATTAAAGCAAGGTCGGGGTACTTCTGTAGCCATTCCCTTTTTTCTGTATCAGTCAGGCCTTCAAATAGAAATATCTTATCAGTCTTACTCAGGTTAATAAACAGCGATTCTCTATCAGCTTCACTAAGGTTATTAAAGATTTCCTGTTTGTCAGCATCTTCGAGGCTAATAAACAGCTCTTTTCTATCGGCTTCACTGAGATTGGTGAAAAGTTTTTCTTTGTCAGTTTCACTGAGACTTTCAAAAACTGCCTTTTTTTCATCTTCACTAAGGTTGCTGAAAAGCCTCTTTTTCTCTTCAAGGCTGAGGAGCAAAAAGTCCTTGATTGTCTCGTTATTCTTGAACTCGCTACGAGAAGAGACGGGGGCGCTTTGGCTTTGCGCCATAGCATAATCCAGAGAACCCCATAAAACTGCAAAAAGGGAAACAAGTATCAAGAAAATGCCTGGGGATATTGAATGATTTTTCATGATTCTAAGCCCTATTTTTTTGGTAATAGTTCACCGCAAAGGCGCAAATACGTTGATCTGTTTTTATATAAGAAAATCCGATATAATAATAGTGTTATAAAAGCAAGGGCATCATGGTACCTTTTCACAGCTCCGCCCCGTCGGTTACAATAAATCGATAAGCCCAACATTTTGATATTCCTATATTAATCGTTAAGTAAAGATTTTTCG
>JAIVXD010000427.1:0-2269 GCA_048636195.1 Anaerolineales bacterium | reverse complement strand
ATTCCTCTAAACCAGTACCAAGTACCACCTCAATTGAGGTAATATACAGATAATTTTCGAGGCTCAGGTTTCCTGCACCCTACATGGCCTCCGCTACCGACACCGTGCGATCCCCCAGCATATTCACATAGCTGCCCAGTTCGTTATCATACCACCCATAAATAACCGTCTGGGTGATCGCAACTTTCAGTATGTCCTGAATACCTTGATTTGATCTGATTGGGGCGGGCTGCTCTCCCATTTGACACACCTTCTGCAAGTCTATGTTGACATCGGCTGTGCGTGTATGGGTTTCATGTCCCTCAATGATGGCCGCAGCCCTGGGAAGACCGATAATATCGGAGGAAACATTTTGTTCCTCCGTATAGTGAAGATAACCATGGGAATCACGAGCGGCAGCCTCCCTGTAAATGGTATTAATCACCTCCCTCCGGATCGATTCACCGGAAGGTTCTTCCTGAAGGTTCACCACCAGGATAATCAATGATCCCGTAGTACTGGGAATCCTCACAGATTCAGCGATAAAACCAATCTGTTTCATCTCAGGAATCACAAGCTCAAGTGCCTTCGCAGCCCCTGTGCTGGTCAATATTATATTGTTCATGATGCTCCGGTTCTTTCTCAGATCGCTTGCCCCCGATTTGGGAAGCCGGTCAAGCACTTCCTGGGAGCCTGTTACGGCATGAATAGTTGACATTGAAGCGGAAAGGATTTTTTGTTGACCAAAATAATCCAGAAGCGGCTTCATCATGTGGGCCAGGCAGGTCGTTGTGCACGACGCGTTGGAAATAATCCTGTGCACACGGGGGTCATAATCATTTTCATTGATACCCATAACCGTGGTCACGGCATCATCGGGCATGGATTTTGTCTCGTCTTCTATTTTGAAAGGGGCAGAGACAATGACCTTTCCCACACCACTCTCAAGGTGACCTCTTACCGACCCCCTTTTGTCATCAGAAGAAACAGTCGGATCAAGAAACTGCCCTGTTGTATCCACCACCAGCTTTACACCATGCTCACGCCAGTCAATATCTTTTGGATTTCTAAATCGCCGCAAGACCCTGACTTTTACGCCGTCGACAGTCATGGTTCCTGCTGTTTCGTTCAAGTCCTGGATTACCTTATGTGCCCTATGTCCAAAAAGGTATCCGCCAAGGGATCCATAAGTAGAATCTCTTTCCAGATAGTGGGCAAGGTCCGTAAGTGACGCACCAACATTTCGTCCCACGTTGACTACCGCTTCATCAAAATACTTTCTGGCAATATGGTGCCACAGTGTAAGTTTTCCTATTCTTCCAAGTCCATTGATGCCCAGTTTCAGACCACTGTTCTTGCCATTTCCCAGCAGATCTTCCATTATCCTCGCACCTTTAAATAATAGTTTAACTACTTTCAACCTTCCGAATCTTCATTTGACCAGAATACACAGACCCCTCCAGGCCGTCAATGCTGACCCAGTCACCTGATTCCAGGAACTCTTTATTAAATGAGCAGGTCTTTTGTCTCTCCATACAGACCAGGTTTGCGCATCCCACAACACATGTCTTACCTAACCTGTGTGCTACAATTGCGGCATGTGAAGTGGAGCCTCCCCGAGCCGTAAGCAGGCCGTCGGCCTCATAGATCTCCCTGATGTCATCCGGAACCGTGTCACCCCTGACGATAATCAATGAAGTTTCAGGCTCTGCCTTGCGCCAGTGCTTGATCTCTTCCAGGGTGAATACTATTCTCCCGGTCATGGCCCCTCCGCTCACCCCAATACCATGCCCGAGGAACTTAACGTGCTTTTCCTGGGCCATATCAAAAGAATAGGCCTTTTTCCTCTCTCTTATGACCATATCCCTGGTCTGGAGACAATAAAGGTCTTCCGTGTCAGGGCTTTCAAATGTAAATTCCATCTCCTGTGGGCTCCAGTGTCTCTCATAAAAAAGGTCATTTGCCCAATCGCTGATGGTCTGATAGATAGCCGGGAATGAGGTCTCAAGGGTAGTATCTTTCTGCCTGTTTTCGATCTCAGCCTGCTTAATTGAAACGGGATATGTGCTGACCAGTCCTGAAACCACGTCCTCACCCTGATTTCCAGTGCTGAAGTCACCCCACAATGTCAGCATGTCTCCGGACCACCGCGGGTTGTGTGTGAAAAAGACCCCGGCCCCTGATTCACTGGAAAAATTGCCGAAAACCATGGCTTGAACCGTAACAGCCGTGCCCCAATCTCCGGAAATGCCCATAATCCTGCGGTACGTTTCTGCTTTTGGCGTTTTCC
>JAIVXD010000426.1:0-2280 GCA_048636195.1 Anaerolineales bacterium | reverse complement strand
CCAATATTGCAAGGCTGATAAAAACAAAGCAGTAAAAGGCTGCGGTTCCATGTTTAGCCATTTTTTTTGACCTCCAGGCTCAGGGGCTTTGTGGGAGCCCCAGATGTTTCATGATCTTTTTGATATCTTCCCATACCTGGCCTTTTAACTCACGCTCCCGAGACGGATTCCTGATGATATAGGCCGGGTGAAACGTGGGCATAACCGGGATATCCATATAAGAATGCCACGTGCCCCTCTTACGGGTAATTTTGAAGTCACCCCCCAACAGGGTCTGACCGGCTATCCGGCCGAGGATACAGATGACCTCGGGTTTAATGATACTGAGCTGCTGCTTCAAAAAGGGAATACAGGTCTCGATTTCATCTTTCTCAGGATCGCGATTGTTGGGCGGACGGCATTTCACCACATTGCAGATATAGACATCTTCCCGGGTGAGCCCCATGCCGTTTTCGATGATCTTTGTTAGCAGTTTTCCGGCCTCGCCCACAAAGGGCTTGCCAATTATGTCTTCCTCCCGACCGGGACCTTCTCCCACAAACACAAGCTTTGCATCAGGGGATCCCTCACCAAAGACCAGGTTATTTCTGCCCTTATGGAGCTTACAGCGCCGGCAGTCACCTATGAAGGTTCGCAGGGCTTCTAAGGAAGTACAATTACCTGCTCCTTTTTTCTTATCCTGATTCCCTGTTATTACACCCTCAGGACAATTCAATGCCTCTGTTGGTATGGGCGGCGGTTCAATGCCCATCTCCTCATTGATCATTATCAGTTTCTTTAGCTGACCAAAGATATCTCTAATTTCCGCTTCTGTGTTCAAGACTACCTTCCCACATTGCGTTTATCCTGTCGAGCACCAAATCGGCAACCTCATCCTTTGTCATCAGCGCCAGGTCTTCTACCTGGCCGTCGCTGTATATGATTTTGACGATGTTGGTGTCCGTTTCAAACCCTGAATCCTCTCTTGAGACGTCATTGGCCACAATCATATCCAGATTTTTGGCCCTTAGCTTTTTCTTTGCATTTGCCATCAAGTCTTTTGTTTCAGCGGCAAACCCCACCAACAGGCAATCGGACTCTTTCCTGGCAGATCCCAATTCAGCCAGTATGTCCGGGTTTTTTACCAGTTCAAGAGATAAGGACTCCTTGTCTTTTTTAATTTTGTGGGCCGCACTATCTTTTGGCCTGTAGTCAGAAACCGCTGCTGCCTTGATGATGATGTTACACTTGGGACGATTTTCAAAAACAGCCTGCTTCATGTCCTCAGCCGTTTTTACCCCGCAAAATTCAACGCCATAAGGCGGCTTCAGGCTGGTTGGTCCGCTAACAAGAGTCACTGAGGCACCCCTGCGTCTGGCGGCCCTGGCCAGTGCATAACCCATTTTACCGGAAGACCTGTTGGTAATATATCGCACAGGGTCGATGGGCTCTACGGTGGGGCCCGCGGTCACAAGGATCTTTAACCCTGAAAGATCCTGCGGGGAGATCAGGATAAATGCCTGTTCCATAATATCCTCGGGCTCTGGCAGCCTCCCGGGACCTTCTGTGTGACAAGCGAGTTGCCCCTCACCCGGTTCCATGACAGTAATTCCCCTCGCCTTCAGTACTCTGAGATTGTCCTGTACAGCCGGATTTTTAAACATTTGACTATTCATAGATGGGCAGACCAAAATCCCGGCTGTGGCCGCGAGCACCATAGTGGATAAAAAATCATCTCCGATACCGTGTGCCATCTTGGCTATGAAATTGGCCGTTGCCGGGGCAATGATGATCAGGTCCGATTCCTGACCCCAGGAAATATGGTCTATGGATGTCCCTTCATTGTCCCACATGTCCCGGATAACCCGGTTTCCCGAGAGGGCCTCAAATGTAAGGGGAGTCACAAATCGAGCGCCATTGGATGTCATGGTCACGAATGTTCGAGCATCCGCCTTTACAAGGAGTCTGACCAGCTCTGCTGCCTTATAGGCGGCAATCCCACCACTTACTCCCACTATGATCTTTTTCCCTTTCATATCTCTAACATCCCGAAATTTGTATTCCGCTAGGAGGCTGTCCGAGAATGGCTTCGTAACGAGATCGAGCGAAAATTTTGAGGGCAAGGCGACAAGGCCAAAACGGCCGTAGGCGTAGCAGTAGCCTACGTTGAGGACGTTTGGGACTTGACAACGCAGCCATCAGAATTTGCAGCCGATCGCAGTAGAAGTCTATTCTCGGACAACCTCCTATAGATGGTCAAAACCTATTCAGCGTGTACCACTAATTAAAAAACCTGAACTA
>JAIVXD010000425.1:0-2281 GCA_048636195.1 Anaerolineales bacterium | reverse complement strand
CCTCGTTCTGAGTCCAAGCTGGAATATCAGCATCCGGAGAGAGCCGACAAACAGCAAATTGGTCCGGTAGAATTGTAAGGGTTAATTTTGGCATTGCTTCAACCGCGCGTTATAAAGCGTGAATATCAGAGGATCGAATCGCGATATAGACGTCTTTTTTCTCCGAGAGATTCAGGGAAAAGAGATCCCTCTTGCTGAGCGTTGACCTGAAGACTACCTTTCCCGTGTTGACCGAAACTTCGTGAAAAAGACCTCGATCGATAATATCTGCTATCTTGCCTTGAATAACACTCATGCCGTTTTCAGAAATTTTGTCTTTCCTGATTATGATATCTTCAGACCGGATCGCCACATAGCTCTTGTGGTCTCCGGGATGTGTTTCCAGACGCAACTCGAGGCCATCCACAATGGCCCTGGTACCTTCAAAGGTTGCCGGAAACACATTTTTCATGCCCAGAAAATCAGCCACAAAAGGAGTAGCCGGCCGTTCGAAAACATCGGAGACACTACCGACCTGTTCAATCTTACCGCGATTGAGGATGGCAGTTCGCTGGCCCAGGAACAGCATATCGGCAAAGTCGTGTGTAACCATTAAAAAGGTGATTTTAACCTCCTGGTGGAGCTTTTTCAGCACATCTCGAATGTCTTCACGGAAATTGGGGTCCAGGGCGGAGAGCGGTTCATCCAAGAGCAAAACAGAAGGATTCACGGCCAGTGCGCGCGCAAGTGACACCCGCTGTTTCTCTCCACCACTAAGATACCGGACGGAACGTTTAGTAAGCCTCTGGAGTCCAAGCTGCTCAATGAGGGCTCTGACCCACTTTTTGGATGCCTGTGGGTCAGCCTTGTGGTAGCGCAATCCGTAAGTAATGTTTTCCAAAACTGACAGGTGGGGAAAAAGGGCATAGTCCTGGTAAACAATCCCGATGCCCCGCTGCTCCGGGGGAAGATGCGTAATATCTCGCCCCTTCACCCAGATACGACCACTGGTAATGGGGGCCACGCCTGCTATTGCTTCCAGCACCAGGGTCTTCCCTGCCCCTGTCGGGCCTAAGAGCGTAAAGAACTCCCCGTCCTGAATGGAAAGTTCAACGTCCTTCAGAACAAAACCAGGCAGCTCAATGCGTAAGGATTCTATCTTGATCATGCTTTCTTCTCTTTTGGCAAAGAAACGATCCTCAAAAGGAGAAACAACGCAAGGCATACCACTATAAGCCAGACAGCCACAGGCTGAGAGTATTTCAGGCCGTAAGCAGTGAAGCGCTCATAGATCATCACAGGTGCGATCATGGGGTGATAGGCCACGATAACGATGGCCCCAAATTCACTGATCGCCCGTGCACAACACATAATTATCCCTACCAGCATGGCGCGCCATGCAAGGGGAAAGGTAACACGAAAAAAGGTCTTTGTAAGAGAGGCCCCCAGGCTCCTGGAGACATTTTCCAGCCTTACCGGGATTGCCTCAAACCCTGTTTTGACCGTATTAACATAAAATGGCAGGCCCACAAAGGTCAACACCGTCACAATTCCGGTGACCGTTCCCATTATTTGTATTCCAACCTGCTGCATGATCTGCCCTAACCAGTGATTCTTCCCGGCCAGACCAAGAATCGCAATCCCTACGACCGGATGTGGGATCATAATGGGGAGATCAATGATACTTTCAACAAGCTTCTTCCCTGGAAATTCCTTTCGGGCGAGAAGATAGGCAAAAGGAGTTCCGATTACAAAGGAGATTAAACCTGCCATGCCTGCGGTATAAATACTCAGCCAGATTGATCGAACCACATCCGGATCTTGAATAGTCTCCTTCAGGTCCTGGAAAGAGGGTTGAACAACCATCTCGATCAAGGGAAAGAGGATAAATATTACAACGGTAGCAGTAGAAAAGATAGCTATCCAGAAAAACGGATCAATTCTCTTTTTAATTTTCATATTCTCTTCAAGACTGTCAGTTTTTTACCTCAACCAGGCTCTGTAAAGAGGCCGGCAATTGGGATTTCGCCTTTTCCGAGGGAACGCGGCAGGGAATAAAAGGAGGTTGTCCCATCTCATTTAAAACCTTCAGTCCTCCGTCCGGGCTCATCAGGTATTCTAAGAATGCAACCGCGGCTTCCGGGTTTTTTGCGTCTTTCAGCAAAGTAATACCATAGGTGCACGATTTTCCCGTTCGAGTCATCCATGTGCCGGGTTTCTTACCGGTTACTTTCACCTTTGCCTGTTTGTAATACGCGTCGTATTTGTAATTGCCCAGGTTAATCTCATCAGGAAGCTTGAC
>JAIVXD010000424.1:0-2311 GCA_048636195.1 Anaerolineales bacterium | reverse complement strand
TTTACCCCTTTATCCAATAGCAAGTTCCAGCTCTCTTTCACTTTCTGCAGGTCTTCAGCAAATATGGGCAGACCAGGGCCGAGACGCAAAGGAAACCCGTTCATTGCCAGATCACCTACAAAAACATCTCCTGTATCCAGTAAAACACTGACTGATCCCGAAGAATGTCCCGGAGTATGAATCACTTTTCCGGGAATCCCGAATTCGGCCAAAGAAAATTCTTCATCCTCCAAAATTATTTCGACATCGGTTGATGGAAAATGGACTAAAGGCATGAACCTTGACATTATCCAGGAAAAAATATGGCCCCAGCGATTAACTGCCGGAGGCACCGGCTTCAGGGACTTTTCAAGACAGTCCTTTTCCATTTGGTGCATGGCAATTTTTGCGCCCGTGATTTCTTTGATTTCCTTTGCTGATCCGATATGGTCCCAATGTCCATGTGTTATAATTATGAGTTTAATATCCTTTGGATTTATTGAAAGTTTTTTTAACCTTTTAACAAATCTTTTTCCCTTTTTTGGGGTGCCACTATCAATCATGATGGTCCCTTCCTCTTTGATTACATAACAATTGTCAGCGCCCAAAGGTATTTTATGAATATCAATGCCCATTTTTAACATCTCCTTATAAATTTCAGAACTCGTTCATAATTCCGATTCCTGTTTCATCCCTCTGAGTGCAGCCAGAGTCTCGTTAGACCACTGGAGGTATGCCTGGTTTACATACTGCCCGTATCTGATCGTCATCAACCAATAGGAGAGATTGGGATTATCTTTATAGTCAGCTTTCAGCAGCTCCTCAGTTGCTTTTATTTCTTTTAGCTTCTGAGATTGAAGTTTCCGGAAGTGTTCTATCTGACGGATGTTATCAGTCAGGGAAACCTGCTGCCCAAAGAAAAGCTTCAACAGAATTTCATGACGTCCTATCTGGCGCCCGACAGGTTGAATCATCCAATCCTGTAGCGCTTTTTGTCCTTTGTCTGTCAGCGCGTAAATGTGACGGTCCGGTTTGCCCTCATGTCTCTCGATTGATCTTGTGGCAAGCCCTTGTTGGGCTAATTTTTTCAAAATGGGATATATCTGGCCGTAGCTTTCGCTCCAAAAATAAGAGAGGCTTTGCTCAAATTTCTTTTTTATGTCATAGCCTGACATAGGGCCCATGCTGAGGATGCCCATAATGGCGTACTTGCTTTTGTTCTCTTTCATCGATATCCCCATTAGATATATAGCTAATAGATATATAACACCAAGATACTAAGCTGTCAAGTAGGAATTGAAATTTTCATGTTGTAAAAGAGTGCTAAAGAAGTGTAAAAAAATGTAAAAACAGGAGACATTGATGGAAAAAAAGGTTCTACTTGTAGATGATGATGCGAAACTGCGGAAGCTTCTCAGGGAATACCTGGAGGGTTACGGCTTTCATATCCTGACTCTTGCTGACGGATTATCGGTCGCGAAAACAATCCGGGAAGAGTCCCCGGACATGATCATACTGGATATAATGCTTCCCAAACGGGATGGACTGGAAGTGTTGAAAGAAATCCGCATGGAATTTTCTGTTCCCGTAATCATGCTCACTGCCAAGGGCGAGGATGCGGACCGGATTGTGGGACTCGAGCTGGGAGCGGACGACTACCTTCCAAAACCCTTTAATCCCAGGGAGCTCCTGGCCAGGATCAAGGCCGTGCTCCGAAGGCTTCCTGACCCGGATAGAAGTAAGGCCAGAAGAGATGAAAATATGTTTATCGAGGCGGGTGGTCTAATACTGAACAAGGCAAAACAGACGCTTTTGATCGAAGACAAGGAGGTGGAGCTGTCTTCAACCGAATACAAGCTTCTTGAGGCACTGATGGAGAATCCCAATAGGGTTATGAGCCGCGATCAACTTATGAACCTTGCCCGGGGGAGAGATTTCATGGCCTTTGACAGAAGCATTGACGTTCACATAAGTAAGTTAAGGGCAAAACTGGAGCCCGATCCTCGCTCTCCCCAGCGAATTAAGACTGTCTGGGGAACGGGTTATATGTTTGTGGATACACTATGAGACCTGGAAAGCTTTATATCAAAATATTTTTATCCTTCCTGTTGGTTCTTCTCATTACCGAGATATTGATATTCGGTCTTTTTGTCTTTTCTGCCGGAAGAAGCTTTCGTTATCGCTTCGAGCGATACGCAGAGGCCCAGGGCCTGATGGTAAAGGAATTCATCGAGGAGAAAATAAAATCAGAGCCGGGAACGCTGCCGGTTCAAAACGAATCTTTGAAAAACTTCATCCTGCGCCTCGGGGAAAGCTATGGCGCTAAAGTCTG
>JAIVXD010000423.1:0-2318 GCA_048636195.1 Anaerolineales bacterium | reverse complement strand
CAACACATCATTGGGAGGATATAATGTTTGGCATTGGCATGCCGGAACTGATTATTATTTTAGTCATCGCTTTGATTGTTATTGGTCCGAAGAAACTGCCCGACCTGGCCAAAGCGCTTGGTAAAGGTATGGCAGAATTCAGAAAAGCCA
Source organism: Anaerolineales bacterium (assembly GCA_048636195.1). Lineage (GTDB taxonomy): Bacteria > Desulfobacterota > DSM-4660 > Desulfatiglandales > Desulfatiglandaceae > 4484-190-2. Next base: position 2,168 of record JAIVXD010000423.1, on the reverse strand, counting down.
CACAGGAGCTTAAGGATAGTCTTGATGTGGAAGATGAATTAAATGAAGTAAAAGAGGATTTGGTCGATTCCATTAGTGGTCTGGACATGCCACAAGAACCGGAGCCGCCAAAATCCACTGAAGTCGAAGAGCCAAAAGATAGTGACATGGACGAAGTACCTGAAGACCACGAAAAGGTAGAAAATGAAATCCAGGAGGATAAAAAGGAGTTAAACGGCAGAGATAAAGCAGAGGAGACAAAAGATGGTGGATAGCGCCGAAAAGCAGCCCTTCCTGAGCCATCTTGAAGAACTGCGCAAAAGGCTTGTTGTGTGTGCTATTGGTGTGGGAGCCGGTTTTGTCATTGCCTATATCTTTGCAGAAAGGCTTTTTCAACTGTTGGTGGCCCCTCTTAAGGCCGTGATGCCGGAGGGCGATCAACTGATCTTCACCAACCTGCCTGAGATGTTTTTTGCCTATATCAAGGTGGCCTTTATTGCAGGTATCATGGCTGCCTCTCCTCTGATCTTTTACCAATTGTGGATGTTCATCGCTCCGGGCCTTTACCGGAAAGAAAAAAAAATGGCGATCCCTTTTGTCATATCCTCCACAATTCTGTTCGTTGGTGGAGCGCTCTTTGGCTATTTTGTCGTCTTTCCCTTTGGGTTTAAGTTCTTCATAGGGTTTTCCAATGAATACGTAAAGGCCCTCCCGTCTGTAAAGCAGTACTTTTCCTTCTCCATGAAACTACTCTTTGCGTTTGGTGTCGTCTTTGAACTCCCTGTCATTATCTTCTTCCTGTCGAAGATGGGAATCGTTACACCCCAGTTCTTGCGTCAAAAACGCAAGTACGCTATTTTGTTGACCTTTGCCCTGGCCGCAATACTGACTCCACCGGATGTCATCACGCAATGTATGATGGCCGGGCCCCTGATCGTGCTGTATGAAATTGGAATTCTGGTTTCAAGAGTTGCTCAGAAGAAAAAAGAAGGTAGAGAAACAGCGAAGGCCGAAGCCGATGAAGACTAACTCAAGTACTCAACCAATCAACGGATTAACGGAACACGCTGAAATGATTGCCCGAAATAGTCAAAAGAAGTGATTCCTTTTCCACCTCGCCATGGGAATCAAATGATATACCTCCAGTCACGCCATCGAAATAGTAATAAGGGAGTGCCTCCTGCAGGGTCCTTCTCGTCCGAACGTCCTCATCTGCAAGTACCTCCATCAAATATTTGATGGTGTCATATCCGGTGGCAGCCAGGATACCGGGCGCAGCATCAAAATTTGCCTTATACTCTTCCACAAAGGAATTCACCCCCGCGTCACCGAGACCTTCAAAATACCCTGATGAAAAAATGGCACCCTGGACATAATCTCCAGCCGTCTCTATCAACTGGGGAGACTGCCAGGCGCTTGTTCCCGCCAAAAGGACATCCAGGACGTCATAATATGCCAGTTGGGGGGCAATCATAGCCACTCTCTGAAAATTGTCCGGTATAAAAACCATGTCAAAATCGATAATAGGTTGGGGTTTCTCTGGAAATATTATGCTCTCCTCTTCTTCAGGAGTCCTCATGGCCAGGAGCTTCTGCGTCAAAAATTCGGGCCTTGGGTAGTAAAGGCCTGTCATCTTTTTTATTTGTTCGGCAAAATCTGTCTCATCTGCCTTGTAGGGCTCCACGGCAGTCACGATTCCGCCCATCTCCTCCAGTCTGTCCCAGAAGATATTTAAAAAAAACTGGCCATAGGAATTATCCGGATAAAGGATGGCAAAACGTTTAAGACCCATGTGACGTATCGCTACATCGAGAAGCTTGTCTACCTCGCGTGATGGCGTCAAGAAATTACGAAACACCATAGCTCCCTCTTCAGTAATACCTTCCTTCTGTGTAAAGGTAATCAACGGGACTCCCAGTGTCTGGGCTTTCTTTGCTGAAGCCGTGGCTGCCCTGCTGGAAAGGGGTCCAATAACAGCAATCACTTTTTCATTATTAGCCAGGTCTTCCAGACCGGTTAGTGCAAGTTCCGGGTCGCCTTTGGTATCCTTAATTACCAGTTCAAGATCAGGAGCATCCCCTGTTTCGTTGAACATCCCCATTCCAAGCTCAATTCCGTTCAGTACTTCCTGTCCGTAGATGGCAAAAGGGCCACTGAGGGGAAGGAGACAGCCCAACACACCTTTTTTG
>JAIVXD010000422.1:0-2325 GCA_048636195.1 Anaerolineales bacterium | reverse complement strand
GGAGAAGGATATCAATGAAAGGAGCCTCGTCTCCTTCGAGAGTAGAAAGAGGCAGTTCCATGAACCACGGTTGGCAGATCGTCAACCGCTCAATGGCGGGGAGCATTTTTCTTAGGCTTTTGTCCGTAATGTAACAATTCGGAAAAAGAACAACGGATAAATCGTTCAAATAGTCCTCCAGCAGATTAATCTTCTTGAAGTTCTTTTAGGTTTGCGTAAAAATCCAGAATTTCCGGATTTTTGAGGGCGTCCTTATTTTTTACTTCCTGGCCCTGAATGGCCTTTTTTACGGCTAACTCCACCTTTTTCATATTAAGTGTATAAAGGATTTCCGGCACTGTCAGGATCTTGGCTGGCACGTGCCGTGGAGAAGCATTGGTGCGAATAGTCTTTTTGATCTTGTTTTTTAGATCATCGGTCAAATCGCAGCCTTCTGCCATCTGGACAAATAGAATCACCCGGATATCATTTTTCCAGTCCTGGCCCACAACAAGACTGTCTGCTATTTCTTCCAACTGTTCTACCTGGCGGTATATCTCGGCCGTTCCAATACGCACCCCTCCCGGGTTTAGGGTAGCGTCCGAGCGGCCGTATATGACGACGCCTCCGTGGTCATTGATCTCTATAAAGTCCCCGTGCCGCCAGATATCTGGATATACGTCAAAATATGCGGCGTGATATTTCTCGCCTTTGGGATCGTCCCAGAAATATATGGGCATGGAAGGGAAGGGGGCTGTGCAGACCAGTTCACCCTGCTGGTTTATGACCGGTTTGCCATCCTCGTCAAAGGCCTCGACGTTCATGGCCAGCCCTCTGCACTGTAACTCCCCTGCATAAACCGGTCCCATCGGGTTTCCCAGGGCAAAGCAGCCATTGAGGTCAGAGCCACCGGCAATGGAGGCCAGTTGGAGGTCCTTTTTGACCTCCTCGTATATGAATTCAAACCCTTCCACGGACAATGGTGAGCCTGTTGAAAGGACTGCCTTGAGCGGTGTGAGGTCGTACTCTTTGCCGGGCTTCACACCTGCGTTCTGAAGGGCAGCAATATATCCTGCACTGGTCCCGAAGATGGTGATTTTTTCGTCCTGGGCCATTTTCCACAGGGCACCCGGATCAGGGTGGAAAGGGTTTCCGTCAAAGAGCACAAGGGATGCGCCCACTCCCAGGGAGCTGGTAAGCCAGTTCCACATCATCCAGCCGCAGGTTGTAAAATAAAAGATAGTATCTTCTCGTTTCAGATCCGTGTGCAATATGAGCTCTTTCAACTGGTGGATGAGAATCCCACCGGCGCTCTGTACCATGCACTTTGGAAGCCCGGTGGTTCCTGATGAGTACATGATGTAAAGGGGATGTTCAAAAGGAAGCTGTTCAAATTCGATTTCCAGGTTGGAGTCGGGAGATTTAAAGTCCCGATAATGGATGGCATTGGGTACCCCGCTGATATCGGGATCCTGCTCAGTATATGGAACCACTACCACTTTTTCAAGGCTCGGAAGTTGCTTCAGGATATCCGATATGCGTTCGATGGAATCAAGGCTTTTGCCTTTGAACCAGTACCCGTTTGCCGTGAACAGGACTTTGGGTTTGATCTGCCCAAACCGATCCAGTACGCCCTTGATGCCAAAATCCGGCGAACAGGAAGACCAGGTCGCACCAAGACTCGCGGCAGCTAACATGGCGACAATAGTTTCCGGCATGTTGGGCATAAAGGCCGCAACCCGATCCCCCATCTGGACCCCTGCTTCCTTCAGGGATTTGGCAACGGCCGCTACTTCATCGTATAGCTCGGAATAGGTCATAGTTGTGCTATCGTGATCCTCTCCCTTGAAAATGAGCGCCACCTGATCATCCCGGTATCGAAGAAGGTTCTCTGCAAAGTTTAGACGGGCCCCTGAGAACCATTTGGCGCCGGGCATCTTAGTCACATCGTCAATGACCTGGTCATAAGGCTTTGATGCCTTTATGTCCGCAAATTCCCACATGGCGGCCCAAAAATCAGGGATGTTCTCAATTGACCACTGATAAAGGGGATCATATTCAGTGAAATTTTGATTGTAATTTTCATTGATGAGCCCCATGAATCGATACATATTGGAGTTTTTGATTTTGTCTTCTGAAGGTTTCCACAACAGTTTAGCCATAATTATTTTCCTCCCATTACTATTAATTAGTCCCTTAAATCATCCCGCAGTATCGGGATAGGCCCAGCTTTGCTATGCGGGTTAGATAGTGATTTGTGATGCCCTATGGAATAAAGTTCAAATGACAAAATCCAAATGTCAAATCAAATCCAAAACCCCAATGTCAAAATGTTTTCCAAAACGA
>JAIVXD010000421.1:0-2328 GCA_048636195.1 Anaerolineales bacterium | reverse complement strand
CCTTTGCGGCTCAGGCCATCTACTGTATCAAGGAACTGGGGATAAATGAAGAGATAACCAACGTGAACGGAGGGGCTGTTGCACTGGGCCATCCCCTGGGCTGTACTGGCGCCAAACTGACCACACAACTGATATATGAAATGCAGGAGAGAAAACTTCGCTGGGGCCTGGTATCCATGTGTATCGGCTTTGGGATGGGTGCAGCAGGCATCTTTGAAATAGAGGACTATTAGCGGATTGACTATTTACGATTGATTATTGTTGGAGCGCAGCGGAAATCCCGCTTCATCGGGGACTATTGCCAATTGAAAAAAATCATTAATCGAAAATCGAAAAAGGAGTGAAAAAATGGCTGGAGAAAAACTTTTTAAAGGTGGGGAGTTTTTGATTGTCGATGCATTACCAGAAGAAATTTTTACACCTGAGGATTTTAATAAAGAACAGCAAATGATCGCAAAATCTGCTGAAGAATTTGGCATAGGTGAAATTGCAGCTAAAAGTGATGACCTGGTGGAACTAAACCCTGAATTGATAAGGAGCCTGTTAAAAAAAGCTGGAGATTTAGGCTTCCTTGGTGCTGATATGCCTGAGATTTATGGAGGGTCAGAACTGGACAAGGTAAGCTCAAGTCTGGTTACCGAGTGGATCAGCCAGGGAATAAGCGGTTTCGCGGTGGCATATGGGGCTCATACTGGTATAGGGAGTCTGCCTATTGTACTTTTTGGAACACCGGAACAAAAGAAAAAATATGTCCCAAAGCTGGCATCTGCAGAGATGGTAGGAGCATTTGCACTTACAGAACCCGGGCACGGTACTGACGCCTTGACTTCGGACACAACGGCTGTTCTATCAGAAGATGGCAAATATTATATTCTAAACGGCCAAAAACAGTTTATTACTAATGCCGGCTTTGCTGATCTCTTTATTACATTTGCTCAGGTTGATGGAGAAAAATTCTCAAGCTTTATTGTAGAGAGAAACTGGGATGGCATTTCCCTTGACGAGGAAGAGAAAAAAATGGGAGTTCACGGCACTTCAACCCGTGCTGTAATATTTCAAGACGTCAAGGTGCCAGTGGAAAATGTCCTGGGAGAGGTAGGTCGGGGCCATATTGTTGCCCTTAATACTTTAAGCATTGGCCGCTACAAGGTTAGTCCGCTTGCTGTTGGTTCGGCCAAAATACTGATTTCCGAAGGCGTGAAATATGCCAAAGGCAGAGTCCAGTTTGGAAGACCAATCTGCGAGTTCGGCTTAATAAAGCACAAAATCGCCGAAATGGTAATCAAGACGTATGTTAATGAGAGCATGGTCTATCGCAGTGCCGGGCTTTTGGATATGACCGTTGAGGGAATTGATCCTTCCAGTGAGGAAGCGGGGGAAAAAACCGGAGAAGCTCTTAGAAAATATGCCCTGGAGTGTTCTATTAACAAAGTCTTTGGTTCAGAGATGCTGGATTTTATTGTGGATGAATGTGTACAGATTATGGGAGGTTATGGTTATATCCAGGACAATCTTATTGAAAGCGCCTACAGGGATTCAAGAATCAACCGGATATGGGAGGGAACAAACGAGATCAACAGGCTCTTGATAGTAGATATGATGATGAAAGCCGCCAGGAAAGGAGAACTTCCCCTTGTTGAGGCCATCAAAAAGGTGACAGGAGAACTTCTTGGTTTAAGACCCCAGATGGGCGAGGAAAAAGAGGTCCTTGAAAATGAGCGTAGAATGGTGAGCATGACTAAGAAAATAGGGCTCATTGCCGCTGGAGCTGCGACCCAAAAATACATGGAAAAACTCGCAGATCAGCAGGAGATAGTTGCCTTGATAGCCGATATTGTAATTCAGGTTTTTGCAATGGAAAGCGTCCTCTTAAGGACCTTGAAAAAAATGCAAAAGGATGGTAAGGAGAAATCAAAAATACATATTGCTGCCACGCGCGTCTACATAAACGATGTATTCCCCAAGACAGAACTGATGGCAAAACAGATTTTTGCAGCCATATCTGAAGGAGAAGAACTCAAGACCCAGTTAATGGCGCTAAAAAAATTGGCTCGCTATACACCGATAAATTGTATTGACCTGAGAAGGGAAATTGCGGATAGTGTTATCCCTACTGCAAGCTATCATTTGACAAAGAGATAAATACGGGTAACCGTTCACGGGTTCAAAGGTTCAGAGGTTCAAAGGTTGCATTCTCATCACCATACGTCATTTTGTAAACGTTTTGTACGGGAAAACCGACCGGTTCCACATCCCCACAAACCTGCCCGCCATTGCCGACCTTTTGGGATATGCCCGTTCCGTACATGACAGGCGAGGCAGGCGGGT
>JAIVXD010000420.1:0-2339 GCA_048636195.1 Anaerolineales bacterium | reverse complement strand
GATGGAGTACTGGAGTGATGGGCCTAAAAGGACTTTTTGAAATTTCAAAACTATTGTTTCAATACTCCAACACTCCAATACTCCAGCCTTAAATATTTTGATCATATCCAAGAATTAGAAAGCTAAAATTATAACCGTTTAAAGTATATATGCCCCCAACCGGCTTGACATCGCTCATTATATTCCCTATTTTTAAATAAGATTTTGTGTTTGCAGTGTTTTTGCCAAGTGAGGGATGCTGTGTGTTATGCAGTAAATGAATCATCAAACAAGGAGAAAAAATGGATAAGTATGTGTGTTCTGTTTGTGGATATGTGTATGATCCTGCTGAGGGAGATCCGGATAATGGCATAGAGCCCGGGACCAAATTCGATGACCTGCCTGATGACTGGGAGTGCCCGGTATGCGGGGCAGGAAAATCTGATTTTGAAAAAGAGGAATAAACCACAAGGGCAACCGGAGCTATCAGTATCCGGTCTTACTGAAGAAAATTGAAGTGAAAAAGATTCCTGTCATCGATTTGAGTCAATGCACGGATTGCGATTCATGCCTGGAAATTTGCCCCGCGGTATTTAGAAGAAACAAAGAAACAGGTCTCATGGAAGTTGTGGACCTTGCCCTGTACCCTGAGGATGAGGTCCGTGAGGCCATATGTATTTGCCCAAATGACTGTATAGCCTGGGAAGAGGAATGAAGGCAGATCACGCCCCGATAATCAACAAGACCCGACTCGATGAGCTTTATGACACCTATAACTCTCGCAAATGGGTACACCCGGACCCTCTTGAATTCCTTTACCAATATGCAGCTCCACGGGATCGGGAAATTGTTGGCATCGTAGCCTCATCCCTCGCCTATGGGAGAGTGGCTCAGATCCTTAAAAGCGTCGGATCTGTTCTCGAAAAAATGGGACCCTCTCCGTATGATTTTCTTAAACACTCCACGCCTGTATCCCTTCAAAGGACGTTTAAAGATTTCAAACACCGATTTACCACCGGTAAGGACCTCACGGGGATGCTTTACGGCGTAAAGCGCGTAGTTGACCGTTATGGTTCTCTTTACGCATGTTTCCTTTCGGGTTTCAAGGATGATGAAGATATCCTCCCTGCGCTTTCGTTTCTGGTGAGTGAACTGACTGCACTATTCAACGGTCACAACAATAGCCTTTTACCTTTGCCTGAAAGGGGGAGCGCGTGCAAGAGACTAAACCTTTTTCTGCGCTGGATGGTGAGGAAAGATCGCGTTGATCCGGGCGGATGGCTGGAGATACCGACAGGAAAGCTGATGGTGCCATTGGATACTCACATGCACCGCATATGTTCCCTGTTGAAACTGACACATCGAAAAAATGCGGACATGCGCACTGTCAAAGAGATCACCCGTGCATTTCGGCGAATCGAGCCGGAGGACCCGGTGCGTTATGATTTTGCTCTCACGCGTCTTGGGATTCGGAGGGATGCGGATCCTGATGCTTTGCTGAGAATTTGCGCTTGAAGCAGGGAATGAAGCAAACCTGAATTAAAATTCCCACATGACCGGATTAGCATCCAGGCAATCTGTCACGCTCCGGCTAATGGTGTCCATTTCTTTTAAATCTGTGTCAGATAAATGTCCTTCGGTCGCTTTGGCGTTTTGTAAGACCTGTTCGGCGTTGCGTGCTCCTGCGATAGCGCACACCCCTTGATGCGCAATAACCCAGGCAAGCGCCAGTTGACCAAGGCTAAACCCATATCGATCCGCGATGGGGCGAAGCCTGTTCAGTGCCTGCTGCACCCGCTTGAAGTTCTCTCTCTTAAACAGCTTGTGTTTCGACCGGTGATCTCCTTTGGCAAACTTGTGGTCCGGGCCAAATTTGCCCGTTAAGATCCCCTGGGCCATAGAAGAATAGGCAAGAATGGTGATGTTATTCTCAATACAGTAAGGCATGGCGTCTTTTTCCACATGCCGCCAGAAAAGGGAGTAGGGCGGTTGCAGGCTGTCGATGCGAGCGAACTGGGCTGCTTCCTTTAGTTGACTGCAAGAGAAATTGGAGACACCGATTGCCCGGATCTTTCCCTGTTGCAGGAGTTCATTCATGGCCCGCATGGTCTCCTGGATCGGGGCTTTTTTGGTGCCCCAGGAACCGGCCGGCCAATGTATCTGATAAAGGTCAATATAATGAGTGTTTAGGTTTTTGAGGGAGCGGTGACACCTCCCAATGACCTGGTCGTATTTGAGATGATTGGGAAATACCTTGGTCGCGTAAACCACCTGATGTCGGACGTCGGCCAGTGCTTTCCCCAGGATGCGCTCGGAATGGCCCCACCCATATTCCTCGGCTGTGTCGAACGTGGTAATGC
>JAIVXD010000419.1:0-2353 GCA_048636195.1 Anaerolineales bacterium | reverse complement strand
CCTTTCATGGCCAGAAGAAATAGCACCTGGCGTTCAATATGCACAGGAATGTTCCTCCATCCCTGTTCAAAGCTTTGTATGGCTTTAAGAGAAGTGCCGAGTAATTGTGCCATTTGGCTTTGTGTTTTTCCCAGATGGTGCCTGATTCTTGAAAACTCCTTTTTTTCCATTTAAAATTTCTCCGTTATTTCACACATCATACCACGATGTGGTTCAACGTCAAGGGCTTCATTAATTCACTTCTCTCTTGATAAACTTTCAATTTTTACGATATACTTTGACTTAAATCAAAGACACACATTAGGCAAACCATTTATTATGATAAGGAAAAGATTTCACCAACCGGCCTTATGCTCAGAAAGAGTAGTGCCAATGCACTCTTTCATAAAAGATGAAAAGGGGGATTTCTGAATGTCCATACCGGGTAATCTGCTAACCACAGCCATGGCCGTCATGCCCCATAAGGATGTGGACCGGGCCCTTAAAGTGGCCTTATCCATGGATGTGCCGTTCTGGCCCCAACTTCCTCATTACAACTACTATGAGGACATGTATGTCCAGGCGTCAGAACATTTACCAGGCATCCTGCTTGACATGGAAAAACGCACTTTGCGCTTCTCCATGGAAAAGTTTATAAGCGAATTTGAAGAGGCCATGGCCCATTTCGATGAGCCTGAGTATTTTGACATCAGCGATACCTATTCTGTCGTTTACAACCGCTTTCTCGAACTTGACCTATCCGATCGACCAGCCATACGGGGCCAACTGGAGGGGCCCATCAGTTTTGGGTTCAATGTAGTGGATGATAATGATCGACCTATTCTTTTTGATGATACAGTCCGGCCATTCATGCTGGAATTTATGGCCAAACGGGTAAATATTCAACTGACCCGCCTTAAAAAGCGTAATCCCAATGCCTTCATGTTTGTGGATGAACCGGGATTGCAGTTCCTTTTCAGCGCCATGGCCGGTTATGGCGATGTAGCGGCCAAGGCTGATATGGAGACATTCTTCTCCATGATTGAGAGACCCCGTGGGGTTCATCTGTGTGGGAATCCCGATTGGGACTTTCTTCTGGGACAGGACCTTGATATTCTCTCATTGGACGTTTACTCCAACGGCGAAGTGTTTGCATCTTATGCCCCGTCCATCCGGAAATTCTTAGACCGGGGAGGAGTTCTTGTGTGGGGTATTGTACCTACCAATTTCGAACCTTTTGAGGAAGAGAATATGGTCTCCCTGGAAAACCGGCTTGAAGAGATATGGTCGGTACTGGGAAAGAATGGCATTGATCTCGAGTTCCTGCTCTCCAGGAGTATGCTTTCTCCTGCCACATGCTGCCTTGTCAACCCTGATGGGGAAAAGACTGTTGAAGAGGCCTTCAAAATGATCAAACAGTTATCTGAAAGACTTCGGGGAAAGTATGGGCTATCATAATATTTCGGGAAATGCAGCTTGATGGTGGATACGGAGTTGTTACAGATGACATTGGATAGAACAGTGACCACAACCATCGACAGGGAGGGCTGTATAGGTTGTGGAGAGTGTGTCAGGGTTTGCCCGCAGGATACCATCTCTATGCAGGACAAGAAAGCCTGCATAACAGGCGATAACTCTCTAACGTGTGATCATTGCAGGGCGGCCTGTGTTTCCGGGGCTGTTACCGTAGGTGGTATTGATGAATCACTGTCCTGTTTTGAAAGTTTTCAGGCTGAAAGGAAATGGCTGCCCCACGGTAAATATGATATCGTAGGATTGGTTAACCTTATGCAATCCAGGAGATCCTGCAGGAATTATCTGGAAAGACCGGTAGAAAAAACACTGCTGGATGATCTGGTAAAAATCGGAATTACCGCACCTTCCGGATCGAACTGTCAGATGTGGTCATTTAACGTTCTCCCGGACCGTTCGTCGGTAGAAGCATTTGCTCGCAGGGTAAAACGGTTTTACGAAAACCTGAACAGGATGGCTGAAAAGTCCTGGCTGAGATTTCTGCTCAAACTTATCAGAAAACCCGAATTGGACTCGTACTATGAAAACCATTACCAGAGGGTGAAAGAGGGACTGGCCGATTGGGATGAAAAGGGAAAAGATCTCCTGTTTCATGGGGCGCCAGCGGCTATCATAGTTGCATCAAAAGAAGAGGCGAGTTGTCCGTCCGAAGACGCCCTGCTTGCAACACAAAACATCCTGCTCGGTGCTCATTCCCTGGGACTGGGAACCTGCCTGGTTGGATTCGCAGTGAGTGCAATGAACAGGGACAGGAAAATCTGTGACGTTATCAAGCTGCCGGAAGATGAAAGAGTGTATGCAGTGATAGCGGTTGGTTATCCGGATGAGAAGTATATATATG
>JAIVXD010000418.1:0-2353 GCA_048636195.1 Anaerolineales bacterium | reverse complement strand
ACCATCGTGCCTGTCCCTTCAGGCCAGGACCTGGACGAATTCTACAATATCCACGACAAGGTTGCTAAGAATCTGACGGGAACCATCTATCCGAAAGAAGTCCTTAACCGGGTTTATGATATCCTGCAAAGGCCGCAGTAAAACTCTACAAGGACGTGGATTTCTAATTAAAGGGTCGCTTTGCCATGAAAACCCTGAAATGGATCGATAAGGGTCTTGCCAGGCTTGAAGTGTGGGTTGTTATCACGTTTCTCTCGCTAATGGTCATTCTCACCTTCATCCAGGTCTGTTTGAGGGGCCTTTATACACATGGGCATGTTCAATGGGCCAACGCATTGATGGGGCATATTGACTGGTCTGAGCCCTTTGTCAGGCTCCTCGTATTATGGCTGACCTTTCTGGGTGCCTCCCTTATAACCAGGGAAAACAAACACATCAAAATAGACCTCTTTTCCACTCTGCTTCCACCAAAATGGCTTCCCGTGCGTGAATTCATCCTTTCTATCGTGTGTGTGATCATATCCGCCACAATGCTCTTCGTTTGTGCAGGTTATGTCAAAATGGAAATGCAGTTTGGGGGAACTGTGTTCCTTAATCTCCCCAGCTGGATAGGCGAGTTGATCCTCCCGGTGGGGTTTGCCCTGATCCTTTTTCGTTTCTTTGTGAGAACCATTGATAACGGACTTCAAGTGGCAAGGGAAATAACGAAATGGTCCTAACACTGGTCATAATACTCATAGTCCTGATCATTTCCGGCCTGCCCCTTTTCATAGGCATTCTTGCTGCAGCCATGCTGGGTTTGCATGTTAGCCAGGTTGAGTTTGCGGCGATCCCTATTGAGATCTTCCGCTTGGCCAATGCGCCAGTATTGTTGGCCATCCCTTTATTTACCTTTGCAGGGTATCTGATGGCCGAAGGGCGCACTTCTCACCGCCTGGTCCGGTTTTCACGAAGCCTTTTTGGATGGGTTCCCGGAGGTCTCGGAGTCGTAGCTTTGGTATCGTGTGCGTTTTTTACCGCGATTACCGGTGCAACCGGGATTACCATCATCGCACTTGGTGGCCTGCTTTTCCCCGCTCTCATCTCTGAAAAATATAAGGAAAATTTCTCGCTGGGACTCATGACCACTTCAGGAAGCCTGGGTCTTCATTTTCCACCAAGCCTTCCTATCATATTGTATGGGTACGTTTCAGGCACGAGCATTGAAAGTCTTTTCGTTGCAGGCCTCATCCCTGGCGTTTTGATGGTAGGTGTTCCCTGCCTTTTCTCAGTGTACATGGGCAAAAGATGGAAGCTCGAAAGACCTTCATTCTCTGGCAAAGAGTTCTTTGCTGCACTAAAAGGAGCTGCCTGGGAACTGCCAATCCCCCTCTTAATAGTTGCCGGCATCTACTCAGGTTTCAGCACTGCCACAGAAGCAGCTGCCCTTACGGTTGGGTATATCCTTTTTGTCAAAATCATTGTCTTCAGGGAACTCAGTCTGGCAAAGGATTTGCCTCGAGTCATGACGGAGAGCACAAAAATGGTTGGTAGCATCATGATCATTTTGGGCGCTGCCCTGGGCTTTACAAACTACCTTGTGGATGCATTCATTCCCATAAAAATTCTAAACCTCATGGAAGCTACGGTTACAACTAAAATAGGGTTCCTGCTCGTATTGAACATTTTTTTAATCCTTGTAGGTTGTATGATGGACATATTCAGTGCCATTTTGGTGGTAGTCCCCCTGATCGTTCCCCTTGCCGCCAGATTTGGAATTGATCCTGTCCATCTGGGAGTTATTTTCATTGCCAATCTGGGAATTGGATATAATACACCTCCAGTGGGCCTGAACCTTTTTATTGCGAGCTCAAGATTTGAACGCCCAATTGTTCAAATTTATAAAGCCACCCTTCCCTTTTTGCTGCTTCTTCTCTTTACCCTCTTTTTAATTACCTATTGGCCCGCCTTGAGCCTCTTTTTGCCTGGTTTATTAAAATCTTAGGTAACTTCTCAATAAGTTCGGGCATAAAAAACAGGATATAGGCCTTGACCGAATGATGACGGCTTTATAGCCTTTCGGAGTTTAGGCGTAAGCCTTTTATAAAATCCTTACGGCCCGCCCTGGCGCGACGTCCTGGGACGCAGCTATTATCGCTGCAATATTTACAAAGCTGAAGTTATAGAACATATGCATTGCATCTCAGGTCTGGGCCAGGGATAAAGTCCATCCGAACTGGTGCTCTTATTGAGTTACAAACCTTAGATCCAAATATGGAAAACCAAGTAAATCACGGTGAAATAGCGAAACCCAAATGCACTCCGTGGACGAGAATTTAACCTTGAACCCCTGGCCCAGACCGATCATCGGGAC
>JAIVXD010000417.1:0-2416 GCA_048636195.1 Anaerolineales bacterium | reverse complement strand
AGGATATGTTTGATTTTTTTTCTACAAAGGGTTTTAAAAACTATGTCAAACAGGCCCAGAAGATATTAGACGGAAACTGGACCGGCCGCTATACTAAACCCTCGCCCAGCCTCTATCCTCACCAATGGAACTGGGATTCGGGGTTTATCGCCATTGGATATGCCCACTACAACGAGGACAGGGCAATGCAGGAGATCCGGTCTTTATTTGAGCACCAGTGGGAAAACGGCATGCTCCCTCAGATTGTCTTCAATGCTCAGGCATTAGGCAACTATTTTCCTGAGCCCGACTTCTGGCAGGTCCCCGGTAGCAGGCTGACAAGCGGCATAACAATGCCACCACTGCATGCCATAGCCTGTTTGCACATTTATCAGCATGCCAAAAGCCGGCACAAGGCAAACGATTTCCTGAAAGAAATGTTTCCCAAGTTGATGGCTGCCCACCGCTACTTCTATCTCTACCGTGACCCTGATGAAACCGGCCTGGTGTATATTCGACATCCTTGGGAGTCAGGGCTGGATAACTCACCGAGTTGGGACAAGGCCCTCTGTCACATAGATGTCGACAAAGACAAACTTCCGCTTTATGAGCGCAAGGACCTGAAACACGGTGTGCCTGCTGAGCAGCGCCCGAGTGATGACGATTATGACCGCTATGTATATTTAGTGGATCTCTTCCGGCGCTTAAATTACGATGAAAGAAAAATCTATGCTGAGTGCCCTTTCCTAATACTGGATGTGCTCTTTAATTCCATTCTTTGCCGTGCCGACCGCGACCTAATGGAAATTGGAAATATCATCGGCCAGGATATTAAAGAAGTGAAAGAATGGGTGGACCAAACCTCAAAGGCCATATCTGAACGGATGTGGTCAACAGAACGCCAGCAGTTCGACCCGATCGATCTGGTATCATCTGAACACATTCCTTCTGCTACAGCCGCCGGTTTCATGCCGCTCTTTGGGGTTGCGGCCACAACTGAACAGGCAGAGCGCTTGTATGAGAGATTAAACTCCCTCTCATTTTGTGCCCTTCATCAGGGAAACTGCTTCACTATCCCGAACTATGATATGGCGCGCGAGGAGTTCGACTCAAAAAATTACTGGCGAGGCCCAGTGTGGATCAACATCAACTGGATGCTCTCTCAGGGGCTTAAGAGCTATGGCTACCAGGAAAAGTCCGACTCTATGAAAAAAGATTTAATCCAACTCCCTGTACGTTTCGGTTTCCACGAGTACTTTGACTCTATTACCGGCAAAGGCTACGGCTCAGATGCCTTTTCATGGACCACATCCCTGTTCATTGATTTGGTTTATGAATACTACGACCAGGACAAACATACATTGACCTGGTTCGGCCACGGCGATGCGGTCACACTGAAAAAGAGACGAATACTAAACCAGGCACATACATTTACCTCCGCCCCAACAGAAGATCTCGCCTCAAAATTGATGGTGGCCATAGGCGGCCTTAAGGAAACCTTCTATGATATGAACCGGGGCCTGGTTGATTACAAGGCAATGAAGAACTCGGCGAAATACCGCTCTTACCTGGAACTCGCCGAGCAGCTTCAGGTCTTTGACTTGAAAAGCCTGGTCACACAGGAAGAAAAACTTGCTTTCTGGATCAATCTATATAACACCATAGTGGTGCAGGGGATTGTGGAATTGGAATTGGCCTCCTCAGTGCGGGAAGTAAGCAATTTTTTTGCACACATCTCTTATAGGATTGGCGACTACACCTTCTCCCCGGACGAAATCGAACACGGGATCCTCCGATCAAACGCCCGTCCACCACACCGAATATTCTCTGTCTTCAGGAAAAATGATCCCCGCCGAGAATTTGCCCTGAATACGTTGGACCCCAGAATTCACTTTGCTTTGGTGTGCGGGTCTCGCTCGTGCGCCCCCATAAGTTTTTACGAAGCTGATGCCATTGATGAGCAATTAGATATTGCGACTAAGAATTTTATCAATAGCTCTGAAGTGATCATTCTCCCTGAAAAGAATAAGATTTTGCTTTCCCAGATATTCAATTGGTATATTAAGGATTTAGGCAAACGGAAAGATCTTTTCAAATTTCTTCTCCGCTACCTGAATCCGGATGATAAGGCAAAATATCTCGTAGAACATATGGATACCATTGAGGTGGAGTACCTGTTTTACGACTGGAATTTAAACCATTAAAAAAACTTGGCCTTTGCGGTTAGATATAACTCAATGAAATTTACCATCTCGTAGGGTGGGTTGAACGGTCCTAATCAGATGGGTTTCGCTAGTTTAACATAGTCAGTATATAATGTGGAATCAGTAAAATCATACTATAACAGTGAAACCCACCGTCTTTATGCCGCTCAACCCATCCTACAGTGAGCTTAAAAAATCTAACCGCAAAGGTCGAAAAACCTTTGCCGATGAGG
>JAIVXD010000416.1:0-2434 GCA_048636195.1 Anaerolineales bacterium | reverse complement strand
AAAAACAGGAAATGTATTTATCTTTTTAAATTCATTAATATATCGCCTTTCTGCTATAAGGCTGAAGGCGATGGGCTTGCCGGTCCTTTCACATAACTTTTTTAAGAATGTCAGCATCTGTTCCGGGGAACCTACTACGCCACCAAAAATCTTTGCAATCTCAGGATCATATAAGAAGGATAATACAAGCCCGTCAATATCATCCAATGCCAGACAGCGCTTTATCGTAAATATCAGGGCCTCGATATCATGAACGTCACCGAAGTCCATGGGGTTAGACATACGGATTACACCACCCCGTCGGAAGCTTTCGATTTTATCCAAAAGTACACGTGGCAGTGGAGGACAGGTAAAGCCATATCTCTCACATGCGTCTCCGAGAATTACTGAAAAACCGCCTGACAAAGAAATAGCCACCAACCTGTCCCCTTTTAATGGGGGCAGTTGAAGCGCCTTTGCAGCCACAGTCAGACCGTGAATACTCTCCACGCGCACAATACCTGCCTGCCTGAAGGCACTGTCCACGATACGGTCATTATTGGAAAGGGCGGCAGTGTGAGATTTTGCTACCTGGGATGCTGTCCGGCTCACATTGGCTTTAAAAATTACAACAGGTTTTTTTGATTTTTTTACCAGCCTCATCAGCTCTTTTCCATCTTCAATGCTTTCTAAGTACAGATGAATCTGCTCAGTATCCTCGTCTTCCATGAGATATTTCAGGAAATCGATCTCGTCAATATTCAGTTTGTTACCCGCACTGATGATTTTGGAAAACCCCACATGTTCTTCAGAGAAGTAATAGGCGGATTGGGTGGTAACTCCGCCGCTCTGGACAATCAGGCTTACATGCCCCTTCTTATAGCTTTTTGGCTGAAGGGGATTGAACGGGGTACAAAGGCCTGAACCGGTGCATATTACACCAATACAGTTCGGGCCGATGAACCGGATGCCATATTGTTTAGCAACAGCAAGGACGTCTTTCTCTGCCTGATTGCTTTCTTCACTAAATTCCCTGAAACCCCCGGTGGAGATAATGGCATGAAGTATCCCTTTTTGTCCGCAAATATCTAATGTATCAGCCACAAACCGGGCCGGAACCAGGATCACAGCCAGCTCGATTCCCTCGGGCAAGGACCCGGGATTCGTTATGATCTCCTTTCCATATACCTCGCCAGGCTCCCTCCCTACAGGATAGATCGCCCCTTGAAAACCCATGTCAAGGCAATTGGAAATAATGTTTTTGGCCAGATTCCTTGAATTATCTGCCACACCAAATACTGCAATGCTTGAAGGATAGAAAAACTCTCTCATTTCTCTTTACCCATCCGGTATGAAATCTTGTTTGCCGTTTGCACGGCCATACGGCCTAAATCTTCTCTATGTTCTAATTCAAAACTAAAGATGGTGGCTGCAATGCCGATGCATCCAGCCAAATTATTGCGAAAGCCATAAATGGGGGCCGTTACCCTGCGGACACCCTTTCTCAACTCCTGATCCTCAAAGGCATATCCATTTTCCCGCACTTTCAATAACTCCACTTCTAATTTATCCATATTGGTAATGGTGTGCTCCGTGACAGCAGGAAGGCCGATCTTATGAAGCACTTTCCTTCTTTTTTCCGGATCCATATGGGCCAGATAGATCTTTCCAACGCCTACTGCGTGAAAATAGGGATACCCACTACCGACCCTTGAATAGAGCCGAACCCCCTCTGTTCCCTCAATCTGCTCGATCAGGATGAGTTGGTCCCGGTCCAGAGTGGATAGCTCAATGGTCTTATGGGTTTTTTCTGCCAGCTCCTGCATAAACGGCCAGGCCACGGAGCGGAGCGTGATTTTATCCTGAAGACGGTTTCCCAGGTATAGAAGCCTTATTCCCACTCGATAGAAACCCCTTTGCCCGGCTCTTTCTATTATGCCCCTGTCGACCAGGGTATTCAATATCCTGATCAGAGACTGTCTTGGGATATTGACCCTTTTCATAATCTCTGAAAGGGATAGATCCCTGTCACTTTCTGCTATGATCTCAATCAAGTCAAGCGCCCGGTCTACGGCAGGGGAATAATTCGATTTTTTTCTGACCATAGTTTAGTACCAACAATGGTATTCCAAGTATCTTATATGGTATTTTATAGATAGGGGGCGATATGTCAAGGAAAGAAATATTTGAGCACTAAAAGTAATGAGAGGCATGTAAGGGGACAGTTTTAGTTTGGTTGGGGCAGTAAACTAAAACTTTTTTTAGAAAATGTTTTGTATTTCTCCGTTGTTAGAGATATAAAAACCGGAAAATATGTAACATCCAGACTTTGTTATTTGATCTAAGAGCTAGGTCCGATTTTTGGAAACCATCCTCATCATAATGGCTATATGGAGCCAAATTGAGGAATTGTGAATTTAGGGATTGAGGGATTAAGATAAGGAAAAGATTCATA
>JAIVXD010000415.1:0-2467 GCA_048636195.1 Anaerolineales bacterium | reverse complement strand
CCGTAAGGGCTGTCACCGGAACGCACCACGTGGTACCGCCTTTTGGCCTCGGGAGTCCCTTTTTTCTCATCAGCACGTGAGGGTTCTGTCTTCACAGCAACCGGAGTCGGTGTTTTCCGCAGCGTTTTGACTTCCTGGGATACGTTTTCCAGCCTTTTTGCCAGGGATTGCCCGGATCTATCCACCTTTGCAATGGATTTCTTTAGATTCTGTTCCTGTTTCTCAAGGTGAACAATTCTTTCATACATCCCCTCAAGGCGTTCTAATCTCTCCTCAATCCGGTCAATCCGGGGCTGGATAGAAGACAGTTTTTCTGTTGCCACATTACTCCCGCCCCCAAACAATAAGGCAATGAGGGCAATAAAAAGGATAATGACTCCACCCCAAAGGACCAGGATTTTTCTTTTTGGTTTTGAATCAAGCGATTCTCTGGGGCGTTCGGGATTTTCATTGTTTGCTGCATACCCGAGGTCATCAGCAAGTCCTTCCATTAGATCCTTCATTTCTTTTTCAGGGCTATCGTTCATCCATCACTCCTTAAAAAAGTCCAACTTTCTCATTGACAAGAAATCCTTTTGCCTGCAAAAATGTGATATAAAATACATTCATAAACTAATATCTGACTTTAGTATTAAATGAAAGCACTTTTTTGAGGGGACCCATGAAAATTGAGTTTATTGAAGCCCGGGACCTGCCTGATGCATGGTTCCAGTGCGTTTACAGGTTGCTTGAAGCCGGTAGTGAATACATAATAGACAGAGGGAGTTATGAGGGGCAAAAACGACTCGAATTTGATTATGTGACCGTGCATATCAAATATCCCGATGTACGACCCCTTTTGCCGGATATCCCTCTTTCCCTTGGAATCCCGAATCCAGTTGCAGAAGGCTATCTGGAGGAATATCTTCCCTACCTTATGACCTCAGTCAAACAGCCTGGTGAAGATTACACCTACGGCTCGTATCTGGAGACCCAGATTGTTGAGGTCATTCGCATGTACAGGGAGGATGGCTACAAAACGAATCAGGCTTACATGACCGTGGGTGAGCCAAAGTCTATCTACCTGAACGACCCGCCATGCCTCCGGGGCATTGATACCCGCATTAAGGATGATAAGCTCCATTTCATTGTCTATTTCCGATCCTGGGATCTATGGAACGGCTTTCCTGCAAACCTGGGGGCCATACAGCTCATGAAGGAGTATATGGCTTCGAGCATTGGTGTGGCGGACGGTGAGATCATCGCCTCCAGCAAGGGACTTCACTTATACGATTATGTGTGGGAACTGGCAAAACTTCGTACAATGCGTAAAAACCTATAGGCCTTTAGGTAATCTTTACCTAAAAACCCTGCGTTCTCCGTGAACTCTGTGAGAGATAATTATAAATGAAGACCGATCTTATAGGGCTGGATGCCCATGAAATTGAAGAGTGGGCAGTAGGCCTGGGTATTGACGCTTACCGGGGCCGGCAAATTCAACACTGGCTCTTTAAGAGGCTTGCCAGCTCCTTTGAGGAGATGACTGACCTTTCCAAATCTCTCAGGGCCCTTTTGAAAGAAAAAGCGAATATCAGCACTTTGGAAAAAATTAAGAGCCTGGTCTCCGAAGACGGGACGGAAAAATACCTCTTTAGATTATCAGATGGATATTACATTGAATCAGTACTCATCCCGGAAAGAGATCACTTCACCCTGTGCGTTTCTTCACAGGCAGGTTGTGCCATGGGCTGCCGTTTTTGCCTTACCGCAAAACAGGGGCTCAAAAGGGACCTGACACCATCGGAAATTATTGATCAAGTCATACAGGCGAGAAAATCCATGGATGATCCGGATAGGATGACCAATATCGTACTCATGGGCATGGGCGAACCGCTTGCCAATTATGACGCTGTAGTCAAAGCCATCGGGATCCTGATCAGTGAAGATGGAATGAACTTTTCCCACCGAAAAGTGACCCTTTCCACATGTGGGCTGGTACCCCAAATAAAAAAAATGGGGCAGGATATCACAGTCAACCTGGCCATATCGCTAAACGCTGGAGATGACAAAACCCGTAATTTTCTCATGCCCATAAACAAAAAATACCCGTTGGACAGCCTGATTTCAGCTTGCAGGAATTTTCCTCTTCCAAACAGACGGATGATTACATTTGAGTATATTCTTATTGAAGGTATAAACGATAGAGATGAAGATGCCTTAAACCTTTGCAGCCTTTTGTCAGGGCTGAGGGCAAAGATCAACTTGATCCCTCTAAACCCCTACCCTGAGTCCCAAATGTCCCCTCCCCCCATGGAGCGAATACTCCAATTTCAAGAGATTCTTATTAAAAATCATTTCACCGCCATCATAAGAAAAAGCAAGGGAAGAGATATCCTGGCAGCATGCGGCCAGTTGAGTGGAACATTTTCGTAACTTCTCAATAAGTTCGGGTGGAGTTTATCCCTGGCCCAGACCTGATTCGCAATGC
>JAIVXD010000414.1:0-2481 GCA_048636195.1 Anaerolineales bacterium | reverse complement strand
TACTTTTTGCCCCTCATAATATTTCGCTTTCACCTTTGTCAGGTAGAGGACCACCGGCCGGTACGCCAGGTGTGCCCACTTGGCAAAAGGCACTTCAAGAACCAGCATGGGGATAGCCACCATCAGATGAACCACATACAGGATATAGGTGGTCAAGGGCAAATCCAGGATCCTTGTGAAATGGATAAGAATTCCGGTAAGTGTTGTAAGCTGCAAAAGGATCAGGAACATCCAGTCAGTCCCGTGGGAACTCTTGTAAGGCGCCTTGTTTTTCCTGATGCGTCCGATCATGGCATAGGTTGTCCCGTAAAGGATTGCAAAAGTAGCATAGTATCCTAAAAGACGTATGGGATGAAAGAATGGATAAATCACATCCCGCTGGAACATGATCCCCTCCCAGGAAAGCCCTATGATGTGTATACCCCCTGCGGTAAAAACCACCACCAGGAGAAAAATTGTGCTATAGCCTGTCATAATCAAAAGGTGGACAATCCATTGCATCCTGTCTGTACATTCGCCGAATTTTTTCTGAGTAAGAAAGTGTATAATAAGTTCCTTGGCCTGGGTTATATAAATCTCAAGGGGAATCTTTTTCAGTAAATCACCCATGGTAAACTTAACGCAACGCCATGTATTGCTCAAAAGCAAGAAGGAAAGAATAGCCCCCATGACAAAATCCGCAATTTCGATACTTGGTGCGGGCCATACTGAATTGAGATGGGCGTGTTCCATGTTTGGATTGCTTGCACTAAAAATCCATAGCATCAAACCAACAAACACGGCCACAACAGCAATAGCCGCAATCTCAAACTTTTCTGATATATAAAATTTACGGGAAAAACCTGTCCAGTCATATTGGGATGTGAGATACCGCCGCATCACCATCATGGTCTCACCGGGATCCGCACCCCTTGGGCAGGTATCCGAACAGTCGCCGCAATAGTAACAGAGCCAGGGCTCAGGACTCTCTAAGATCTTGTCTTTGAGACCCATCTGGGCATACTTTATCAGTTTCCTTGGGAACGGATTTTCCGGCGTTGAAAGGGGGCATACTGCTGTGCAGTTTCCGCAGTGCATACATTTATTAGCGTCTTTCAGCCCGAATGCCTTCAGGTCCTTCATTAAACTCGGATCAACTCTCACACTCATGTTTATCCCTCCTGTGACAAGTTCACAGCTCTAAGCTCATGGTCTCCCTTCTCCTGTGATCTATGAGCTGTCAGCTATCAGCTTTTTTACCATCCCTTAAACGGATTGGGGCCGACCTCATCAATGGTCGCTGCAAATTCATCCAGTACGCCTGGCAGCCTGTCGTAGTCGATAATGGATACAGTTTCAAAACGCACACGCTCAGATTCTAACGCTAATCTATCCAGGGTTTCGGAAACCTTGCTCAACCGGATATCAGCCAGTTCACTTCCCTTGATAAAATGACACTGATAATCATCTCCGTGCTTGCACCCCAGAAGAAGGACTCCATCAATGCCCTTTGAAAGGGTGTCCGCAATCCAGACAAGGTTCATGGACCCCAAGCATCTAAGGGGAATCACCCTTATCCAGGCGTTATATTTCATACGGTTAAGCCCTGCCATATCAAGTGCCCCATAGGCATCATTTTCACAGGCCAGCACAAGAATGCGCGGTTTTTCTTCATCCTCCTCAGGCACTTCAATGGCCTTAATCATAGCGCCGATCATCTGCACTGAATAATTCTTAAAGGAAATGATACGTTCAGGACAAGCCCCCATGCACACACCGCAACGCCGGCATCGCGTAATTTGCGGCAATGGATTGGCCTCTTCATCTTCATTAATGGCCCCAAAAGGACATTCCACCGTACAGCGCTTGCACTGTGTGCAGCGCTGCATGGCAAATTCCGGAAAGGTCATATCCCCTGACCGGGGATGAACCGCGGCACCCTGGGAGGTGAGCTCAATACATTGGATGGCCTTCATAACCGCCCCGGCCGCATCCTCCCGGGCCGTCTCTATTCCCATGGGACGACGCACACAACCGGCAACATATACACCTGTACGCCGGCTTTCGTAAGGGAAACATATAAAATTGGAGTCCGGAAAATCATATTTAAGCGCAGGCAGTTCCGGACCCTGCCTGTAATCCAGGTTTAAAAGCTCCGAACGCCTGATAACGTCAAGAGGTATTTCCAGTTCGTCTTCCTTTTTTTCCTCTTCCTTTTCCTTTTCTTCCTTAGTGATATCCATACCAAAGGCAGTAACCGGGACCATACCTGTGGCAAGAACCACCATGTCCAGGTCTTCCATGAGAACGGTCTCACCCAGAAGTTCATCTTCGGCCTCAACCACCAGGCCGTCACCATTGGCCTTGACCTCAGGTGACTGACACCGGATAAATATTATCCCTTCTTCCTGGGCCTTCCGGTAAATGTCCTCAGCCTGCCCGGGAGTCCTCATTTCTTTGTACACTACAAAAATATTGGCATCCGGATTCTGGCTCTTGACC
>JAIVXD010000413.1:0-2483 GCA_048636195.1 Anaerolineales bacterium | reverse complement strand
GTTATAATTTTCGCCTTCCTTGATCTTGGAAAAAATATCTCATTCTCAGACAGCCTCCTAGAAAGGCTCCTCTGCCAGCCGTTGTCTCAGCCATATCGAGACCTTATCAAATTCAGATCTGAGTTCTGCCATTGCCTTACCACGGTGGCTCACACGGTTTTTTTCCTCCGATTTCATCTGTGCAAAAGTTTTTTTCAGGGGAGGGAAATAAAACAGGGGATCATATCCGAAACCATTTTTACCAATCGGCTCCTGAGTTATATGGCCATCACACCTTCCTTCGTAGATAAGAGCGGGTCCCGCCGGCACAGCGATTGCTATAATGCACATAAAAGAAGCGTCTCGCTCTTCCACATCTTTCATAGCCTTGAGCAGTTTAAGGTTATTTTCTTTATCGGTGGCATCCTCCCCGGCATAACGCGCGGATTTGACCCCCGGCATCCCGCCCAAGGCCCCTACCATCAGACCGGAATCGTCCGCAAGCGCTGGCACACCAAGCACTTTCGCCGTAAAGGCCGCCTTTTTATAGGCGTTATCCTCAAAAGTTGCTCCATCCTCCTCAACCAAAGGAATGGGCCCAAAATCCTTCAAACTCTTTATTTCAATACCACAATCAGCAATCAGGTCCTCGAATTCGGAAATCTTCCCTTCATTTCTGGTCGCTAAGACCAGCGGTCTCTCAAGTATCATTTTTTTTCTCTTTATTAATCGCCATAGTTGTTTCAAATCATAAAATTACTTTGTGATTCTATGTGGTTATACATCAAAAGTGCGTCCTGGCCTCTGGGGTAAAAGCTTTTCTTGATTTTGGATGGAGTGAACCCATGTTTTTTGAAAAGCCTTTGAGCGGCCACATTTTCTAAACCCGTATACAGAACCACTGTTTCAATTCTAAGTTCCCTGGCCTTCCTTACTACCCCCCGTATGAGAGAATCACCAATACCCTTTTTCTGTTTTGCAGGTTCTACGGCAATGGCCAATAGTTCGGCGATCTGACGAGATTCCCACTCGCTCTGATTTCGACCAAGCATGGCGAATCCCACAGGTCGTTTTTCCATCAAGGCCAAAAGGGTTTCGGTGGTGCCCGACTGGAACCAGCGTTCCAGCATGTCTTCATAAGGTCCATACTGGAAAAAGGCCTTTTTGCTCAGACTGTGGACAAATTCTACATCTGATTCTTCGGCCGCCCTTATTGTAATCTGAGGTCTTTCGGGTTTACCTTCCATCAAGCATTTAAATTCTTCCAGAACCGGCCATGAACTCGAAAAACCTGTTTTACCGCATTGTCAAGCATCTCCTGGTCTGCTTTAGATACGATGGCACCAATATCAGTTTCGGACAGGCCTGCCAATTCTTGTAAAACCACCTTAACCGAGGTCCTCAGGCCTTCCAGGTTGTAGCCTCCCTCAAGTGTCATCACGACCTTTCCATCGCAGCATGCCTTTCCAATATTCAGGATGGATCGGGTTAATCCTGCAAATCCATTTGTGGTTACGTACATGCCCCCCAGGGGATCGTCTTCGTAGATATCAAATCCGGCCGATACCAAAATCAACTCCGGATCAAATTCAAGCGCTATTGGTTTCAGTATTCTTTCAAAAATACCCACATACTCTCCATCGCCGTGGCCAGTAGATAAGGGCACATTTACAGTAAACCCCTCGCCTTGCCCCGTTCCAGCCTGTTCAAAAGCACCGGTACCAGGGTAGTAAGGATATTGATGTGTTGAAAAATAAAGGATGGATGGGTCATCTTCAAAGGAATGCTGCGTGCCATTTCCATGATGCAGGTCCCAGTCAACCACAAGGATCCGTTTGACATGGTGGAATTCCTGGGCATACCTTGCCCCTATGGCAACATTGTTGAAGAGGCAAAAACCCTTGGCACAGCTTCTCTCGGCATGATGTCCCGGTGGTCTCACCAATGCAAAGCCATTATCCAGTTCTCCGGTTATGACCATTGAAATTGCCTGGCACAGTCCCCCTGAGGCCAGGAGAGCCGCCTCATAGGATCCTGGGGAAGTGGAAGTATCAGGGTCCAGGGAACTGAAGGCCTTACCTTCTGTAGCCGCAACCCTGTCAATGTATTCCGGAGAATGAATCAATAAGAGCTCTTCCCTTTCAGCCTGTCTTACCGGGACTTCCTGAAAGCGTCCCGCCATATCAGATTCTTCAAGCATGGCATAAATTACTTCCAGTCGCTGGGGGCTTTCGGGATGACCAGGGCCTGCCTGGTGATTCATGTATCTATTATCCTTTACAATACCTGTTTTTATCATTTCTCTACTCCAAAGGATTTCCAGTTTATTCTGGTTAGCAGATAAAATAGTAAGTTCTCAAAAAGTTCGGGCTATATTAGAAAAAATCCCCCTCAATCCCCCTTTGCAAAAGGGGGAAGCAGTCGGAAGGCCCGGGATTATTGAGATGTTACATAAAATATTCTTTGATAGCTCCCATGTCAATCCCGGCCAAATTGCACAGGAA
>JAIVXD010000412.1:0-2494 GCA_048636195.1 Anaerolineales bacterium | reverse complement strand
GACAATGGGTGTATTCCCTTTCGGAGTTTAGGCGTAAGCCTTTTATAAAATCCTTACGGATAAACTTCACCCGAACTTATTGAGAAGTTACCTAAAGTAGAGCAAAAATGAAGATCTCCTCACACATTGTCCCTATCCGCTTCACCATCAACGGGAAGAGTGTTGAAGTAGAAGTGGAAGCTGGAGAAACAGCTCTTCATACCATCCGTGAGCGACTGGGATTCAAGGGTACAAAAGAGGGCTGCGGTATAGGCGAGTGCGGGGCCTGCACCCTAATGGTGGATGGAAAGGCAGTTAACGCATGCCTCACGCTTGGCGCCCAACTTGATGGCAGGGATGTACTCACTGTTGAAGGGCTGGAACTGCCCACTGGTTTGAATCCCATGCAAGAGGCCTTTTTGGACCATCATGCAGTCCAGTGCGGGTTTTGCACTCCTGGCATTCTGATGAGCACTCATGCCCTTTTTAACGAAAACCCCAACCCATCGCGCAAGGATATTGTCGAAGAAATTTCTGGGAATCTATGCAGGTGTACCGGCTATGAGCACATTGTCTCTGCCATTGAAGATGCAGCAAACCGGCGCTCAAAGGAGAAAACATAATGTGTGCAGCATTAACATATGTTAGGCCGGAGAAACTGGATGAGACCCTTGAATTCCTTGAGGAGCACGGCGGAGAGACCGCGGTTGTGGCCGGGGGCACGGACGTCATGGTAGACCTTCGATCCGGTGCGTTGCAAACCGGTTATCTTCTGGACGTCAGCCGCTTATCCGAACTAAAGGGAATCGCGATACACGAGGACGAGCTCTGGGTGGGTGCCGGTGTCACATTGTCTGAAATATATTCTTCGGAAACCCTGGCCCGATTCGCACCTGCACTTCAGAAAGCTGCCTTTACCTTTGGAAGCAAACAGATAAGAAATACCGCTACAATCGCGGGGAACGTGGTTAACGCTTCTCCCTCTGCCGATACAATGCCACCGCTGATCATCCATGAGGCCAGGGTTGTTCTTGTGAGCTCAAACGGTGAAAGAACTGTACCTGTTGAGGCCATGTCTACAGGGCCTTACAAGAGTTCTATTCATCCGGATGAAGTGATTACCCGTTTTATACTCAAACCGGCGGAAGGCGTGTTTGCTGATTTTCAAAAAATTGCCAGGAGAAAGGCACTTGCCATTTCAAGAATGAGCATGGCCGTGATGGCAGAAAAAGATGAGACAGGCAAAATCATGTTCATGCGCCTCGCATTAGGATCAAGCACCCCAACGCCCCGCAGAATGGAAGATGTGGAGGCATTTCTTTTGGGAAAACGACCTGACAGGGCATTGTTGTGGGAGGCAGGCCAGGTGCTGGCTGAAAAAATGGTTGAGATAACCGGACGGAGACCTTCTACGGTTTATAAAGAAAAAGCGGCCCAGGGGCTTTTCATGCGAATGCTTTATCCGTTGGTATAACATGAAAGATACTTATAAAACGATCGGAAAAAATATCCTTCGAATCGGTGCTGTTGAAAGGCTAAAAGGGGAACCCATTTTCAGCGCTGACCTGGAACTCGAACACCCATTAACCCTCAAGGTTTTGCGCAGCACCCGAGCCCATGCCTTGATAACAAAGATTGATATTGAAGGCGCCCTTCAGGTCAAAGGCGTTGTAAGGGTTTTTACTGCCAGCGATGTGCCGGGGAATAACCTGACGGGAATTATCAATAAAGACAGACCCCTCCTGGTATCCGACAAGGTGCGTTTTGTTGGAGACGCAATTGCGCTTATTGCAGCAGAAAACGAAGAAGCAGCCGAAAAAGGCGTGAATGCAATCAATGTAGTCTATGAAGACCTCCCTGCTGTTTTTGACCCGGAAGAGGCCTTGAAAGATAGCGCTCCAAAGATCCATGAAAAGGGTAATCTCCTTTTCACACGAAAAGTAAAAAAAGGGAATATAGATAAGGCCTTTGAGAATTGCCAGGCAGTGGTTGAAAAGACATATCAGACGTCCTGTCTTGAGCATACCTATCTGGAACCTGACGCGGGTGCCGGATACGTGGAGAGGGACGGCACCATTGTTATATTTGCTTCTACCCAGAATCCCCATTATGACCATAGCGATGTAGTTTCAATTCTGGGGGTTGAAGATGAAAAGGTGCGTATTATCCAGGCCGCCACAGGCGGTGGATTTGGATCCAAACTGGACCTTAACGTGCAGGGATTTATCGGACTTGCCCTTTACCACCTGAAAAGACCGGTGCGATATGTGTACAGCAGGGAGGAGGCATTCCTGGCCACGGCCAAACGGCATCCCCTGACAATGATCATGAAGACAGGGGCCGACAGCAATGGAAAACTCCTGGCAATGAAAGCCCGAATTATTTGCGATACCGGCGCCTATGCCTCATATGGTATTGCCGTTGCTTCACGGTCGGCTGTTCATGCCACAGGACCCTATGAAGTTGAGAATGTGGACATAGAAGCTCTCTGCGTTTACACCAACAAGCCATTTTC
>JAIVXD010000411.1:0-2500 GCA_048636195.1 Anaerolineales bacterium | reverse complement strand
TCCTGTAAAACTCAATTAGGCCGACCAGGGATGCGAGATAAAGGAGTGTATAAAAGGGCAATCTGAGTTGGCAGGTTATAAGGAAAATAAGAATGGGTACGGCGACTATACCCGTAAGCCATCGTTTCAAATGCATTTTAGCTCCGCGATAACGGTAAGCAGTAAGAAGTAGGCAGTAGGCAGCCCCTTTGCTCCTTACTGCCTACTGCCTACTCCCTACTGCCAGTAGCCCCGAACCTTCTCTCCCTTTCCTGAAAATCCTGGATGGCCGCTAAGTATTCTTCTCTGCCGAAGTCCGGCCACAGGGCGGGTGTGACATAGATTTCAGTATATGCAATCTGCCACAGAAGGAAATTACTAACACGATATTCACCGCTTGTTCTGATGAGTAAGTCAGGTTCGGGCATGTCTGACATATACATGAACTTTGATATCAGTTGCTCCGAGATGTCATTGGCAGATATCCCACCATCTTCGATTCTCGTGGCTATTTTTTTGATAGCGTCTGCGATTTCTTGCCTCCCCCCATAGCTGAGGGCCAACGTGAGGACCATGTCCTTGTTGGAGGCGGTTTTTTCGATGGTCTCAAGGAGTATTTTCCTTGTATCATCAGGCAGCTTCCGGGTCCTTCCTATGGTTTGGAGCCGTATGCCGTTTTCCTGCATCTCTTTCAGTTCGCCCTTGAGAAAACGCTTCAGGAGCTTCATGAGGGCCTGAATTTCAAGTTTAGACCTTTTCCAGTTTTCTTCGGAAAATGCATACAGGGTGAGCCACTGAATTCCAATTTCACGGCTGGTTCTGACGATTTCCTTTACGGCTTCCGTTCCCTTCTCATGCCCAAGAAATCTGTTAATACCTCTTTTCTTGGCCCATCTCCCATTGCCGTCCATAATAACTGCCACATGCCTGGGTATTTTATTTGGATCAATCAAGGTCATACTGTCCTGTTTGTAGATGCAGGGAATTGAAAAAAATTGAGGGATTGAGGAGTTAGAATTCCATTATTTCTTTTTCTTTTTCGGCGGTGATTTCGTCTATTTTTTTTATTGAGTCGTCCGTTATTTTTTGTACATCATCATGGGATTTGTACATTTCATCTTCCGAGATCTCTTTTTCGTTTTTCAGCTCTTTGAACATTTCATTGGCGTCTCGCCTGTGGTTACGGATAGCAATTTTGCTCTCCTCTGCCATTTTTTTTGCCAATTTTGCCAGCTCTTTTCGCCTTTCCTCGGTCAATGGGGGAATGGCTATTCTGATAATCTTGCCATCATTCATGGGGGTCAGACCCAATTCGGATTTCAGAATGCTTTTTTCTATCTCCGCAATTATAGACTGATCCCAGGGCTGAATGGTGATAAGCCGGCTTTCAGGCACAGAAATTGATGCAACCTGTTCCACCGGCATTTGAGTATCATAACATTCGACCTTGATGCCGTCCAGTAACGCTGTGGAAGCACGACCAGTTCTTATCTTTTTGAAGTCTTTTTTCAGGGCCTCCCCGGTCTTGCTCATTTTTTCCCGCAGTTCGGAAATGATTTCATCCTTCATGATGGTTCCCCTGTTATTAAAGTCCCAATCTTTTCTCCGTTAACAGCCTTTATTATATTACCTTTTTTTCTAAGGTTAAAGACAATTATCGGCAATTCCTGACCCATGGCCAATGAAACACCGGTCAGGTCCATAACCTTTAAATTCCTTTTTATCACCTCACGGTAAGTCAACTGGGGGAATTTTTTGGCAGAAGGCTCTAATTCAGGGTCAGCGTCATAAACCCCGTCCACCTTTGTTGCCTTCATGAGGATATCAGCGTCAATTTCCATAGCCCTGAGAGCTGCCGCGGTATCTGTTGTGAAAAAGGGGTTGCCGGTGCCGGCCCCAAAAAGCACAATGCAGTTCTTCGACAGGTGGCTGATAGCCCTCCCTCTTACATAAGGCTCGGCAATCTTGATCATATCGATGGCGGTCATGACTCTTGTTTCGGCTCCGATACGCTGTAATGCTTCACTTAGTGCAAGGGCATTAATAACAGTTGCCAACATGCCCATGTAATCAGCCGCAACGCGTCCCATGCCGTATTTATCAGACTGAAGTCCCCTGAATATATTCCCGCCGCCAATCACAATCGCCACTTCGACCCCAAGTTTGTGTACTGAGAATATCTCAGATGCCACTTCTTCAAGCACTGAGGGATCGATGCCAAAGGATTCGTCCCCCATCAGGGCCTCTCCGCTTAATTTGAGCAGGATTCGTTTGAAACAGGGCTGCTTAGCCTTCATCCATATACTCCTGAATTATCCATTTATTAATTAATCCCAGCTTTGCTATGCGTGTTAGATAGTGATTTATGAAGCCCTATGGAATAAAGTTCAAATGACAAAATCCAAATGTCAAATCAAATCCAAAACCCCAATGTCAAAATGTTTTCCAAAACGATCAGTTATTTATCTTTTTCCCATTGTGCATCTTCACCGGTGTGGGCTGCGTTTGAATTAATGGGTGG
>JAIVXD010000410.1:0-2512 GCA_048636195.1 Anaerolineales bacterium | reverse complement strand
ATAATGTACATATTGGAAGATCAAATAGTTATGGGCGTTAAAAATATAAATCTGGACTTTTTACAAGACCATCAAAATTAGAATTGCTGTTATTGTATCAATACGGTTGATATAAGTGTCCTGGTTTAGTAAAATCTATCTGTAAGCGTTAAATTATGGTAACGGTTCAAAGGTTCATGGTTCGCTGAAAACCTGAATCTGTAAACGCTTACAAATTCCGAGCCGTTAAAATATAGGGTAAAACCCGAAAGGTATTCAGACTGAATCATGAGTGTTTTCCTTTATTACATACTGCCCTTTATCATTGTACTGGGTATTCTGATTTTTTTTCATGAATTAGGGCATTTTCTCGTTGCTAAATATTTTGGCGTGAAGGTCCTCAAATTCTCCCTGGGCTTTGGTCCTAAACTGGTATGGAGAACGGTTGGCGAAACCGAATATTCTATCCGCTATATCCCCCTCGGCGGATACGTAAAGATGCTTGGTGAGAGTATTGACGATGCCGGCGAACCTCTTACCCCTGAAGACGAAAAAAAATCCTTCGCCAGCCAGCACGTGCTCAAGCGCATTGCTATCGCGGGCGCAGGCCCTTTGTTTAATCTTTTGCTGGCCTTGTTGATCTTCTGTGTTTTTTACATGTTCGCCGGCAACCATGTAATGACCTCGGAAATCGGGCAGGTAACGCCGGAATCACCAGCGTATCAGGCAGGGCTCTTGAAAGGAGACGTCATTGTCTCTATTGACGGAAAACCCGTTGATCGCTGGTCAGAAATAAAAAATGCGGTCAAGGACAGCGCGGGAAAGACCCTGGAAATTACTGTGAAAAGGGGGGACCTTTTCCCCACCTTCACAGTGGTACCGGAAACATCCGTGGTAAAGAACATTTTTGGCGAAGAGATCAAATCGGCCCTTATTGGCATCGTCGCTTCAGGAGAATTCAGGAACATCGAATTGGGGCCTTTGGATGCGATCAAAGAGGGTTTCAGGAAAACATGGGAAATCATAGAACTGACCTGCCTGACGATTGTAAAACTTTTCCAAAGGGTCATACCGATAAAAACACTGGGAGGCCCCATCCTGATAGGCCAAATGACCGGGCAACTGGCAAAGGAAAGCCTGGTCTATCTGATTCCCTTTATGGCCGTCATAAGTATCAATCTGGGAATCCTGAACCTCCTGCCTGTGCCCATCCTTGATGGGGGCCTCATTGTTTTTTTACTGATCGAGCTTATCATAGGCAAACCGCTAAGTATAAAGAAACGGGAAATGGCCCAAAAAGTTGGGCTCTTTCTCCTCATCATGCTGATGGTTGTTGTGATGTATAACGATGTGGCAAGAATTTTGGAATAGGCCCTGTCAGATGATCTTAGCCATCAATACATCCACGCTTCAATTTAGCATGGCTCTCATGGAGGAGGACGAAACAGTTCTTGGAGAATTCTCTGTCTCCAAAGGAAAAGGGCATTTTGGGGGTCTCATGCCTGCCCTGGATTCCCTGCTCACCACGACGAGATCAGATATTCATGATTTGAAGGCCCTTGTAGTTGCAATAGGACCGGGCAGCTTCACCGGTCTGAGAATAGGGCTCTCCACTGCCAAAGGTTTGTGCCACGCGCTTGAGGTACCCATTATTGGTATCTCCAGCTTAAAAGCCCTGGCCAGCCAGATACCGCACTCCCCCCCCCCTATAACCCCAATTATAGATTCCAGAAAAGGGGAATTTTTCACAGCACAGTTTGTCTGGAATAACGGCCATGGCCTGACCAGAAATATGGAAGATACATGCCTGAAATTTGGGGATTTCCCTTCTGTTTTTAAGGAAAAAACTCTTTTCATAGGAAACAATTTTGTACGCCAGGCACCCCTGATAGAAGAAACACTTGGTCACCGTGCTTTACTGGCGCCTGCCCATTTCTGGATTCTAAGGGCCTCTGCGGTTGGATACTTAGGCCTTAAACGCTTTCATGCACGTGATTTTGATGATGCACAGGGCCTAAATCCCCTCTACCTTAGGCCTCCGGACATTCGGCCAAATCTTAACGGTTCACGGGTTTAGAGGTTCCCTGGGAGGGAAACGTCTAAGTAGAATGTAACTTGGCCAAATAGAAGTATTTTCAAGACGACTAAATCCGAAATCCGAATATCGAAATACGAAACAATATCAAAATTCGAATACCCGCCTGCCATGCAAATACGGTAAGGTCGGAACATAAAAGCTCTAATACGAGCATTCTTTCAGGCATTATCCTGAATGTGTCCAAAGGCATTGCGGGCAGGTCAAATGACCAAAACATTTCGGGAACTTATGCAATATCTACAGAATTTTGATAGGAAATCATATTGTTGAAAAATCAACCTTTATTTAAACACTGATGCCAACTGTTCTTCGTTGAGAGATCGGAACTAAGTGAACCCAACCTCATAATCAAATGGCAATTGAGGATAAGAACAAATTACTCAAATGCCCCTGTGAAATCCTGTCAATAATGCAATTCCCAACTACTTAACCCGT
>JAIVXD010000409.1:0-2526 GCA_048636195.1 Anaerolineales bacterium | reverse complement strand
TGGTCTGGGAGCCATCCACGGATTGGCTTATCCGCTGGATACCGTAAAACATATTCCCCATGGCCGCACTGTAGCCATCATGGCACCGTGGGTTGTGGATTTTAACCGTGTCGATAATGAGGAGACATACGCCCGGATTGCCCGGTTCCTTGGAGAGGATGTGGACAACCTGGATTCCCGGGCGGCCAGTCAAAAGGCGGTTAGTGGTATTATTAACTTGATGGAATCCGTTGGGGTTTCCCCATATCTCACAGAACACGGCATCCAGTCTACCGAAGTGGATGAGTTGGCAAAGGAAGCATTTCGAGTGTCCCAGCGTCTTCTTCCG
The DNA here is from genome assembly GCA_048636195.1 of Anaerolineales bacterium. GTDB lineage: Bacteria > Desulfobacterota > DSM-4660 > Desulfatiglandales > Desulfatiglandaceae > 4484-190-2. The sequence goes on along the minus strand of JAIVXD010000409.1, from coordinate 2,198 downwards.
TCCAATCCGCGAAATATGACCGAAGAGGATGCAGTGGACATATATCGAGCCGCAGCAACACGGTAAGCGAGAAAACAAGCCACACTAAACGATGGAACAAAATTCAGAACAGATAAAAGAGGTCAGCCAGTACATAGACGCGCACGGTAAAGACGTTGAAAGGTTCCTCAAACGTCTTATCAGTTTTAGGTCAACCAATACAGGCCTTTATGATCAGGGAAAAGAGCACAGGGTACAGAACTGGCTCAAGACCCAATTTCAGGATGCAGGTCTGGACAGAGTTGATCTGTGGAGTGTAGATCCAAAAAAAAATAGACCCAACCTGGTCGGGACCATCAAGGGGAAAGGGTCCGGTAAGGCCCTAATCCTTCAGGCCCACTGCGATGTTGTCCCTGTTCACAAGGAAGACGAAAGACTATGGAGGCACTCGCCCTGGAAGGCTACAAAAGAGAATGGGCTGATATACGGCCGCGGGGCATCAGATGATAAGGGTGGCTTGACTGCCATTTTCTGGGCGGCAAAGGCAATACGCGAGAGTGGTATCAACCTGTCAGGCGACCTCTATATCCAGTCGGTGATTGGTGAAGAGTCAATGGAAGGGAAGACCATCGGTGCTGCGGCTACGATCCGGAGGGGGTACAGTGCCCCTTTTGCCGTGATTGCCGAACCTACCGGCTGTGAGATACAAACTCAGTCCTTCGGGGTGTTTGTATTCGAACTGTTGATCCAGGGAAAACCGGTTCACGCATGTGCCAGGGACTTTGTCTTGTTCCCGGACCGGTACCAATTGGGTAAATCCCATGAAATTGGTGTGGATGCGATCCTAAAGGGGGCTCAGTTGGTTCAGATCTTAAGGCAACTGGAAGATGAATGGAACACCAGTTGGAAAGACGAAGTCCTGGGTCTGGGTGGATATCCCCTGTCAGGGGATCAGGAAAAGGTGCGAATTTTCACCATGAATCCTTCTTTCATAGAGGGGGGAACCTATATGGGCACTGTGCCGAGTATTTGCCGGCTCACATATGTTGTTTCACACCCCAACACTGTACCCTCGAAACAGGTTAAGGAGGGTATTCAACAGGCCATAAGAGAGGGAACCAAAGACGATGAATGGCTTAAGCATCATCCCCCTCAATTTATCGAGTATGAATCAGAGGAGTGGGAAGCAAGCAAAGTTTCCATAAAGCATCCCGGAAACCAGGTCTTAGCTCGTTCATTTCAAGAGATTACGGGATCTCATGCTGTTTATTCGGGATTTAGAGGAGCAAGCGACGCAACGTTTATGGGTCAGAAAGGGGTTCCTTCAGTGCTCTTCGGGCCTGGTGCCCATATGAAAATGATAGGGATACATGGAATAGATGAATGTGTGTCAATTGATCAGGTGGTAACCTGTGCAAAGGTATATGCAGCAATGGCGATTAATTGGTGCGGCCTGGATAGGCCAGGCTAATACTAAATGGAGAAAGTGAGTGGAAAAAGGGACCATAAACATTTTATTGAAAAGGAGGAAATTATGGAGACGAAAAAAATGAGAACTATTGTTGTCGTAACAATGCTGTTGTGTTTTGGCATGGTAACGGCCCTTGTTATCCCCTCTTCGGCGATGGCCAAAGAAAGTACCGTAAAAATCGGATTGGTCATGGAGCCGCAGACCCTCAATCCTCTGAGCGCTGAGAGCGAACAGAACTGGCATATCATTAAGATGATCTATTGCGGAGGCTACATAGACCCCAGAGGTCTCTATGCATATGCCCCAAAATCATTAGAATGGATACCCTATATGGCAGCATCCATGCCCCAATGGCTTGATGATAAGACCGTTGTTGTCAAGTTAAAAAAAGGAATCAAGTGGCATGATGGTTCGGAATTCACTGCCGAGGATGTCAAGTTCACCCTGGATTTTTTCGGTGAATTCGAGGCGGCTAATTATTACAATACAATCGATATGCTGGAAAAAGTGGAGGTAGTTGATCCATACACCATAAAATTTCACGTCAAGGAAAAGACGACGCTTCTTTATTACAGGACCTTTATGACCCTCATTCTTCAGAAGGCCAAATGGTCAAAGATTGTTGCTGAAGCGAGAAAGAATGAGGCCCCTCAAAAATACATCTTCAACTATGTGATAAAAAATCCCATGGGCACCGGGCCTTTCAAATTTGTGGAAGAAAAGCAGGGCCAATACATCCTCCTGGAAA
>JAIVXD010000408.1:0-2530 GCA_048636195.1 Anaerolineales bacterium | reverse complement strand
CACCCATTAATTCAAACGCGGCCTACACTAATGGAGATGCACAATGGGACAATGTGTAAGTTCTCAATAAATTCGGGTTGTATTAAGAAAATCCCCCTCAATCCCCCTTTGCAAAAGGGGGAAGGTTCGGAATGCTCAGACTTATTGAGATGTTACGAAAAAGATAAATAACTGATCGTTTTGGAAAACATTTTGACATTGGGGTTTTGGATTTGATTTGACATTTGGATTTTGTCATTTGAACTTTATCCATAGGGCATCACAAATCACTATCTAACACGCATAGCAGAGCTGGGATCATCCCTCTTTTTTCATAAATTCTCCCATGAATGCCACCAGGTCCTTTACCGCCCAGATATCTGTGGCATTGTAGATGGAAGCCCGACAACCACCAACTGAACGGTGTCCTTTCAGGCCTCCCAGCCCCTCTTCCATGGCCTGAGCCACAAATCTTTTTTCCAGGTCCTCGTTCGGAAGCCTGAAGGTCACATTCATCAGGGACCTGCTGTCCGTGGCCGCAGTGCCCTGATAAAAATCGGATTGATCAATAAAGCCGTATAGGAGGGCTCCCTTCTCTTTATTGACCTTCTCCATTTCCTCAAGTCCGCCAATGGTCTCTTGAAGCCATTTGAGAACCAGATTGGTCGTATAAATGACCAGGCAGGCCGGCGTATTGAACATGGAATTTTTTTCACTGAATGTAGTGTATTTCAGCATTGTGGGGATGTTATCCGGGACTCTTTCGAGCATGTCCTTTCGAATAATTACCATTGCAGTGCCAGCAGGCCCTATATTCTTCTGTGCTCCCGCATAGATCAACCCGAAAGGCTTTGCATCAAAAGGCCGGCTCATGATGTCCGAAGACATGTCGCAGAAAAGCGGAACATTTCCGCTTTCAGGGAATTTGGCCCACTGAGTGCCTTTGATCGTGTTATTCGAGGTAAAGTGGAGAAACGCTGCATCCTCATCTACTTTGAAGTCTTTTGGAATATACGAGAACCCCTTGTCCTCGGAAGAGGCGATCACGCGTACATCCTTCCCCTGGATTTTGGCTTCCTTTATGGCTTTGGTGGACCATGTGCCTGTGTCTATAAAATCCAGCGGTTTCCCTTCTAAGCTTAGATTCATCGGGATCATGCAAAACTGAAGGCTGGCACCACCCTGGATGAAAAGGACATGGAAATCTTCGCCGAGATTCAAGAGGTTTTTCGTCATTTCAACTGCCTCATTTATCACATCGTCAAACCACTTTGAACGATGGCTCACCTCCAGGATAGACATCCCGGAGCCCTTGAAATCTAAGAGTTCTGCCTGTATTTCTTCCAAAACAGGCAAAGGCAATGCAGCCGGACCAGCATTAAAATTGTGTATTCTTTTACTCATTGGGAACCTCCTTTAAATACTTTAGCTTTCAAGTTCTTCCAGCGTTTCTTTAACTATCTTGAGCCCTTCTTTGTCTTTCTCGTATGGTGGGCGACCCTCCAGGTCCGCCTCAATGATACCATTGCTGAAAGGGATAAAAGCCAGGAAATGAAAATCCGGCATTTGCTTCAACAAAAAATCCCTGTCCTTGTCCGACCGGATCTTATTGCCCACAAAACTCAGTTTTTTTATCCTGATATCTCCCGCCAGTTTGCCGATTTGATGCGCTGTCTCAATGCTCCGCCTTCCGGGTTCCACCACGACCACCAGCCGGTCAACGGCCATGGCCGTACCCCGGCCCAGGTGTTCCAAACCGGCCTCCATATCCATTACCACTGCCTCATCCCGGGCGAGCACAATATGCCTCACCAGATTCTTGAGGAGGATGCCCTCGGGACATACACATCCTGCCCCACCTGTTTTGACACTTCCCATAACCATTACTTTTACGCCATCTACTTCGACGGACAGTTTCTCCGGCAGGTCGTCAACTTTAGGATTCAGCTTAAAAAACTGTCCCATAGTACCCGCCTTGGCCCCGGTTCTTTCCTCAATCAGACCCTTCATTTGTGAAATGGGCACTATTTCACCGCTGTTTTTGACGCCAAGGGCCTGGGCCAGGTTGGCATCGGGATCCGCGTCAATGGCCAGCACCTTTTTACCCTCGTCTGCGAGGGCCCGAATTAGAAAAGCGGCAAACGTGGTCTTCCCCACGCCTCCCTTACCACTTACGGCAATCTTCATATCTTGTCTCCTTGTGCTTTCTGCTTTTTAAAAAGTAGCATCTCAGAATTTACAAAATGAAATCCTAATTTAAAACAGTTTCGAACATTTTTTCAAGAATAAAAATGAACCGACCTTTAATGAGTATCCCCCGCTCTGGCAACGTTTTTCTGAAAAAGGTTTGTGTAACCGTTCACGGGTTCAAAGCCCGCCCTGGTGCGACTCGTGGCATGATTCCAAACCTGTGCTTGAGTAGGCTTAGGCTGTACTTTTCGCATGTATAGTTCCGATGATCGGTCTGGGCCAGGGGTTCAGAGGTTCAAAGGTTCAAAGGTTGCATTCTCATCATCATACGTCATATTGTAAACGTTTTGTACGGGAAAAC
>JAIVXD010000407.1:0-2530 GCA_048636195.1 Anaerolineales bacterium | reverse complement strand
CACTACCCGTGTAGTGCAGATAGATCCCGGGCCTACGCCGATCTTCACTGCATCGACCCCTGCCTCGATAAGTGCTCTCGCCCCTTCAGCCGTGGCTACATTTCCCGCGGCCAGCTCCAGATCGGGGAATTCTTTTTTTATTTTTTTAACGGCCTGCACCACTTTGTCCGAGTGCCCGTGGGCCGTATCAACCACCACCAGATCCACATTGGCGGCCATGAGTCTTTCAAGTCTTTTCTCCTCATCCGGTCCAATTCCCACAGCAGCACCTACGCGCAGACGGCCCAATTCATCCTTACATGAATCCGGATATTTCTTTATCTTCTCTATATCCTTGATGGTGATAAGGCCCTGTAATCTGCCGTTCTCATCCACTACCAAAAGCTTTTCTATCCGTCTCTCATGCAGGATAGCCTTTGATTCCTCCAGTGTGATTCCCACTCTTGCTGTGGCGAGATTCTCTTTGGTCATTACTGCCTCGACCTTTTGATCCAGATTTGTTTCAAATCTCAGGTCCCGGTTGGTGATGATTCCCACCAGATTTCCGTCTTTCACAACGGGCACCCCTGAAATCCTGTACTTTTTCATGATATCCAGAACTTCATAGATTTTATGGTCAGGCTCAATGATAATGGGATCGACAATCATTCCACTTTCAGATTTTTTGACCTTTTCAACCTGCAGGGCCTGTTTCTCCATGTCCATGTTTTTGTGAATAATCCCTATCCCCCCCTGCCTTGCCATTGTAATGGCGGTCTCCGATTCAGTGACGGTGTCCATGGCAGCACTAACAATGGGGATATTCATTGTGATATTCCGTGTGAGCCTTGTCTTAACATCCACCTGATTTGGCAATACTGAAGACTGCGCCGGAACCAAAATAAGATCGTCAAAAGTGTAACCAAACGAAACATTCTTTTTAATCATTTTTTTCTCCTTCTGAACTCTCGGCTAAAATGCCCTCCAACAGATCTGACAGGCTGACCTTAAGTTGAAGTGACTTGAAAAAGTACAGGATTCTTATGACTGTGAGACAGCCGGCCAAAATTACGTCTGCCCTGCCTTTGTCCAATCCCGGGAGTTTCAATCTTGAACGCGTGACATTACGGGCAAAGGTATCAGAGTAAGTGATGTTTTTCAAGTAATCTGTCGTCCGCCCCTATTGTGTTCCAACATAAATCGGTCTGAAATAACTTTCATCTCTCATAAGCGCTTCATCAATCAACCCCAACATCCTGTCCCTGTCATCAGGCATCCTTCCATTAAGGTTCACATAGTTCGTGTAATGGTCACTAAAAATCTCCGATATCACGTCCAGGGCCTCGATAATTTTTCTGGTTTCACTCAGCACGTCGTGGGCGGAGAGCATTTTAAACTGCCCTTTCTCAATCTGATGCAGAAGTAATGTATTGGTTTTGGGAAGAAAGGTGCGCAAACGAATAAAGTCCGGGTTGATTGCATTTAACACCCGTGCTGTCGCTTCAGCGTGCTCTAAGGTCCTGTCTTTACCGCCAATTCCGAGGATCACATATTCACTTAATTCGATTCCTGCTTCTCGCACCCATAGCCCGGCCTGAACCTGTTCAGACGAATTTGTGCCCTTTTTTATGCGCCGCAATACCTCATCATCCCCGCTTTCAAGTCCCACATGAATACGTGACAACCCGCTATGCCTTAGCTTAGTAAGATTCGCCAATCCTTTCTTATAGATATACCTGGATGAGCCGTATGTGGTTATTCTTTTCAGATTCGGGAAAAGAGATCTTGCATAAGTACAAATTTCTACCAGGTCATCTGTGGGCATTGCAATGGTGTTTCCGGCTGGGAAGAAGAGCGTTTGCACTTTTGAACCGTATATTTTTTTGGCCTGCTCCAAATCCTCTTTAATTTCCTTGACAGGCCGCACCTTGAACCGGGGTCCCTTCTTGTAAACCATACAAAAGGTGCACTTATTGTGAGGACAACCAACGGTTGCCTGAATCAAGAGGCTATCCGCTTCGCTGGGAGGGCGGTAAATGGGGCCTTCATAACGCATATTGGGTGAAAAGGGGACCTTTCTTGAATTCGTTATCTTGTGGCTATAGCTTTTTACGTAACCGTTCACAGGTTCAGGGTTCAACGTTCAGGGTTAAGGACAAAGAAAGCATTGAAGACCTAAAGCCCTCGTTAAAAACGCTCATTTTCCCAAGTAATTGCCAATTTGGGTGCAAATTATTGATTAGGCATGACGAAGATGACGCTTTTCTCATAAATACACATTCCAAATGTAGTGCGGGGACGAGAATGGAACCTTGAACTTCTGAACCTTGGAACCCGTGAACGCCTACCTTTTTACTTAATAAAGGTAACTTGTCAATAAGTCTGGACATTCCGAATGCTTCCCACTTTTGCAAAGGGGGATTGAGGCCCGCCCTCCAGCCAGGCGGAGCGAGGCGGACGGGGGGATTTTTTATTGTAGCTCTTATTGAGAATTTACAAAAAGAGGCCCAAAAATTGACTTCATTAGGGTTCATTCGTGTTTATCAGACAT
>JAIVXD010000406.1:0-2535 GCA_048636195.1 Anaerolineales bacterium | reverse complement strand
ACGTGTCCATGGACAAGACCTCACAAAACAACCTGATCATTGAGGTGGAGGACAATGGTTGCGGGATGGACGAAAAAACCAGGAACAGGCTGTTTGATCCTTTTTTTACGACCAAATCCCCCGCAGAAGGCACCGGCCTGGGCCTGTATATTTCCAATAACCTGATCGAGGCATTGGGCGGCCGGATTGAGGTAGAGAGTGAGCCTGGTAAGGGGAGTATGTTTCGGGTGATTCTCCCAAACGTGGGGAGGGAATGATTTTGGATTTTGGATTAAGGAGATTCACATGGATAGCACAATACTTGTAATAGATGATGAACAGCATTTCCTGGATAGCGTAAGAAGGGTCTTGAATACTGCCGGTTTCCGAGACGTGGTGCTGGAGGCCGATCCGGCAAATGCTATCGCCATATTTGAAAGAGGTGACCCCATTGATCTGGCACTTATTGATGTGTCAATGCCCGGAATTAGCGGTATTGAGGTTCTGGAATCAATAATGAGAACAAGCCCTGACACGGAGTGTCTCATGATCACGGCGGTTAACGACGCCAAGGTCGCAGTGCAATGTATCAAAAAAGGAGCCTATGATTATCTGCTCAAACCCATTTCAAGGGATGATCTTGTCCTGGCGGTAAACCGCGCCCTGGAAAGGAAACGCCTGCTCGGAGTCCTGGATATTAAAAAAACATCGGATGCCTCCCACTTGAAGTGTGTTGAGGCATTTGAGCCAATAATCACGCGATCAATTAACCTGCTCAGGATCATGAAGGAGGCCGAACTCCATGCCGTTAGCAACGTCCCAGTCCTAATAACCGGAGAGAGCGGCACGGGGAAGGAACTTCTTGCAAGGGCTATCCATGATGCCAGCCCCAGAGCAAAACATCTTTTCACTCCAGTCAATATGGCCGGCCTCACAGGCACCCTGTTCGATTCAGAATTCTTCGGACACACCAAGGGTGCATTTACCGGCGCGGAACAGGATCGGAAAGGCTATTTGGAGACCGCCGATAGGGGAACCCTGTTCCTGGATGAGATTGGGCATCTGCCCCTGGAACTCCAGGGAAAGCTGCTGAGAGTGCTCCAGGATGGGGAATTTCTGAAGGTAGGAGCAAGCCATTTCCGGAAAACAGATATTCGTTTTATTGCAGCCACAAATATTGAGCTTGATCCTCTGATTGCTAAAGAGAAATTTCGCAAGGACCTGTTTTATCGCCTAAAGGGCGCCTGGCTTCATCTTCCACCCCTTCGAGAAAGAAGAGAGGACATTCCCCTCCTGATCGACAGATTCATGGGTGAATTCGAGGGGACCAACAAGAATAAAGGCATTGGTGATCAGGCCTTATCACTGCTTATTGATTATGACTACCCTGGTAATATAAGAGAACTGAGATCCATCATCCAATCGTCGATAAACCTGGCACAGGGCAGACGGATATCCGAAGCTTTTCTTCCCGAATTTTTACTAAAGCGTAAGAAGGGATTGAAAAAGAAGATCCCTGAACAGAACGGTTCTATTGCCCCCCTTGAAGAGATAGAAAAAGACCATATATTAAAGGCATATGACTACAGCGGAAAGAACAAGGCCCAGACAGCCAGGCTTCTCGGAATTGGCCTGAACACCCTTCGTAGAAAACTAAAGTACTATCGCGTGGGCTAAGTTTCTTTATTTTCTAATCTACTCTCGTCGTTACTATTCAAGTATCTCTTTTTTAGACAGGATAACAGGATAAACAGGAATCTATATTTTAAGTCATAAACAAGACCTTATTATAATAATCCTGTAAATCAAATAAGATATCCTGGTAATATACCTTAAGGATATATCCCGAATAAGGAATTAAGATAATCTCTTTGGGCCTTTCTTAAATGTGAAATGAGTATTAAACAAAATTTCAAATCAATCGGGGGCCAGGTTTTACCAAACTATATTAGAAAGATTTAACTCAATCACTTACCCATAGTAAGGAACGGCCTATCAGGATAGTTAAAGGATTTACAAGAATTTAAAAAATCAAGTTAATCCTGTTATCCTGTCAAATAAATACCTGTGTAGTTACCTCCCGTCATACCCGCGAAAGCGGGTATCCAGGAATTTCGAGATCTGGATTCCCACCCGGCTTGCCAAAATGGACCGCTCCAAATTGGCAGTATAAGGCATAAGTGGTTGAACACCATTACATTCACCCATAGAAACGCCAATATGGCACATTCGTCACCCCCACTCAAAGTCTCTTCAAATCAATTCCAATGGTGATCTTTACAAGGTAACATATTGAAATATTTTGATTACTGGATAAAGAGCAGATAATGCCCTTATATGGCACAATCTGTGCTCAAACAAAGAGAATAAGCGTTCACAGGTTCAGAGTTTCCCGCTGAAAGCGGGATTAAGGGTTAGGGATAAGGACAAAATTGAAGACCCGAAGTCCTCGTAAAAAATGCTGGTTTTACTCATAATTGCAAAATACCATGTTCCAGACCCGCATGCCTCGCCTGTCATGTACGGAACGGCCATATCCAAAAAGGTCGGCAATGG
>JAIVXD010000405.1:0-2542 GCA_048636195.1 Anaerolineales bacterium | reverse complement strand
ATCAATGTCAACACTTTTATTCACTTTTTGTGAAAAAGAACAGATTTGTTACGTATTTTTATATCATATTTGAAAAAGTTTTTGGAGAAATTATTAGCTGCGGTATTTAAGCTGAGTTGGGAATTGTGAGTTGAGGCGATTTAGAGATCTCCTATACCTACCTTGTAAAATTCCTACTAAACATGTAAGGTTTGTTAATCGGCCTAAACCACTACCTCGGGTAGTAGTACCATAACAAGGTTCTACCAGTTGAGTAATTACTTGGCCATAAGTGATCTAAAGTGACTAAAGTGAACTAAAGTGCCTAAAGTATAAGGTAATATTTAACATTTTCAAATTTTCTAAAGTTCTCGATCAAGGTCTTGGCTGAGCCAACTGTTACTGTGCCTCTTGGCATGCAAGACAGTCGAATTCTTTGACTACATATTGCCCGAATCCTTTGGTCTGCTTTATCTTGGAGGCCCTGATGAAGCCAGTCTTTTTTAAACAAGTCACGAAGTTCCTTAACTTTAGGCACTTTAAACTTTAGGCACTTTAGACACTTAAATCAGCGTACCTTCCAGGACCAACAAAAACAAGCCACAAAGGGAGGGATTATTCGGAGGAAGCGTTTTTGGTAACAAATTATGAAAAGATTACCCATGATCATCTTTCAAGGCTCTACGCCCAATTACCAGATGGACTTGAAAGCATGCTCGATGCAGAAAAACGAGGAGGGTGTTTTTATTTCCGTGCGTTTGGTGAAGAGTGCTGTCTTGGCCCTGAAATGATCACCCTGTCAGATAAACCTATCGTTGATCCAAGGGCTGTTCTCATATCTCTTTATGCAATCCATGCCAGTCCTGAACCAATCCGGCTTGAGCCTTTTAAATCTTTTAGAGATTTCCCAAATAGTATGCCCTATCAGGGAGCGTTCAGTGCAAACAGTGAAAGAGTGCTCGTTTCCCATGTGCCCTTAATCAATGAAAAACAGCAAAACATTCGAAATGTCTTTGATGGCCGGGATGGTTTATCCGGTTCCGGGGGTGACTTTTCATTCATACTATTCCCATTGCCCAAAATCGCTCTCTGTTATATATTTTATCTCCAGGATGAAGAGTTCCCAGCATCAGTTACTTGTCTTTTTTCGGCCAATGCTTTATCTTTTATCCCGCTTGATGGACTGGCCGATGTAGCGGAATATACATCAAACAAGATCATTCAAGTCATCCGAAGGTAATATACATCTCGATCCATGCGAGGCATAGGCATGCAAGAGAATTTTTATCCGCTACGTATCCCATACGGATTTTAAAGATGGTGGTCAGTGAAATGAAAATCAACGCTCCACAACTTTTTAACCAATTGAATACTTCTTGACCGATGATTGTCTCTGCGTATCAACCATATTTTGCACCCTTTCCCGGCTTTTTTGCCAAGGCCCTTCGATCGGATGTGCTTGTTATAATGGACGCGGTCCAATTTCCGCGAGGTACGACCTGGTTAACCAGGAATCGATTCAAAAATGACCAGGGTACTCTGTGGATGACTGTCCCGGTCTGGAAAAAGGGCCTGGGGCTTCAAAAGATCAATGAAGTAAAGATATGCCGCGAGGGGCGCTGGGCCAAAAAATACCTGGCGAGTATAGAGTCTGCCTATGCAAATGCCCCGTTTTTGGAGGAGCATCTGAGTTTATTGGAAAAGGTTTTTTCGGAAAGATTCGAAAAATTGATTGACCTGAATTTGGAGATCATCCAACATATGAAGAAATACCTGGGGATTTCCTCCAGGGTGATGTTGCTGTCGGAACTTGGAATTGAGGCAAATGAACCACGGCTTTCTGTGGAGATATGCAGACAATTGGGGGCCTCCCAATTCCTGGCCCAGAGCAGCGCAAAAAAATATCTCGATGAAGAGGCTTTTGAGAAGGCAGGTATTGAGCTAAAGTTCTTCAACCCTCGCCCATCTGTCTATCCGCAATTGTGGGGGCCGTTCATATCAAATCTGTCTACCTTTGATCTCCTTTTCAACTGTGGTCCAAAGGCATCTGATATACTGAGAAAGGCACAGGGTTAAGAGTAACTCAATAAGTTCGGGGTGGAGTTTATCCCTGGCCCAGACCTGATTCGCAATGCATATGTTCTATAACTTCAGCTTTGTAAATATTGCAGCGATAATAGCTGCGTCCCGGGATGTCGCACCAGGGCGGGCCGTAAGGATTTTATAAAAGGCTCACGCCTAAACTCCGAAAGGCTATAAAGCCATCATCATTCGGTCAAGGCCTATATCCTGTTTTTTGTGCCCGAACTTATTGAGAGTTACGGTTAAGATTGTAAATCGTTAGCAGGGGCAAGAAGTGATTATCGAAATGGAAAACAACGATCTAAGAAACATTGTGCAGAGAAATGTGAACATCTTTATAAGGAAGGAAGGTAAGCGTTCAAAGGTTCAGGGTTCAACGTTCAGGGCTAGGGACAGGGACAAAATTGAAGACCCGAAGTCCTCGTAAAAAAACTGGTTTTGCCACATAATTGCAAAATAGCATGTTCCAGACCCGCCTGCC
>JAIVXD010000404.1:0-2544 GCA_048636195.1 Anaerolineales bacterium | reverse complement strand
CACTCAACTTCTTAACCACTTAACGAGGTCTGTAGTTAAGCGCCTAACGGTGATTTTTCCAGTTTGTAGATTTTTTTCGCAAATGACTCCATTTCCTCAAAAAGCCTGTTTTGCTCATCAAAGGAATATTGCAAAGTTGAGAACCGCTCGGGTTCCAATCCCAGAATATGTATAAGCCCATGAACGGACCCCGCCATTTTGTCAACTTGCCCGGGTCCCGGACCATACCGGCATTCTTTATCCTTACATCCCATAATCAGCACCCCCTCCGCGCCCCTCTCAAAGGCAAAAAGCACCATCGCAGGGTCTATACGGCCCGTACACATCACCTTGACTGGATAAATAGGGTAGGGAAACGAGTGCCCGGACTTGCATAGATCCATGTAACACCGGTAGGGTGCCCAGTTACAAAAAAAAGCCAAAATGGGTCCTTTGCTATCCAAGGAATGCATTTATCACCTTTTCAAAGTACCCCTGTTCATACTCAGGGATGCTGATGGCTCCTGTAGGGCATTCTGCGATACAACTTCCACACCCTGTGCAAAGACCTGGCTCGATCCAGCAGGAAGCCACCCCTCTGGTTGTCTCCTCAAGCCGCGCAGCACCTTCCGGACATATATCAGCGCATCTGCCACAACCACGGCAGAACTCGGAGTCCACGTGGGCCACAAGATATCCGGATGGCTCAGCCCTTCCAAAGGTACCTTCCAGTGCTTCACTCGCTGCCGATTTTCCCAGGTCCTTATCCGGAATATTGCGCGCCTGGGGCCAAGACGCCATGTAGACGCCCGGGATGCCGGTCTCGAGGGTACCAAAGGCCCTGCTGCTGCGTGCATGTAAGTCCCTTTCAAAAGCATCCCGCCTGTAAGGAATATTTTTAAATTCATTACGCCCAAGCATGATAATACCCGCTTGAATCTTTTGATATCCGGGGTTTTTATCAAAAATATTACTGTCTAAGTCACGCAGCCGTTTGCCCTTTTCCCGGGTCAATAAAGCATCACCCTTTTCAACGATCAGGGTGAAGTTTCCCCGCTGACCATCGAGTCGAATTGGTCTCACCGGCCAGACCAGATCGATCCCGAATTCTCGTAATTCCTCTTCAATTTCTTTGTCCACATCCTGATTCTCGACCACAACTACTGACGGGAATTGCTCTTTAAGACCTTTTGCCGCTGCAATACCAGTCTCCCCTGCCCCCAGGATAAGGGCCTGGGTATAAGGTTCTTCGCTGCTCACTAACAGGGTTTTGTGTTCCTTCAATTGCCAGAGCCCCGATTGAATGACCCTCATAGCATGTTCGATTCCCACTTTTCCGTCGTCTTTAAAAGGAATCAAACAGGTCTCCTTGATATTGACAAAAGCGATGTCTTTTGGGTCATATCCTCCCTGCCTGAATAGCCTGTTTTTCAACCTGATACGCTGGTCAGTGCAGGATTCGCAAGCAAAATCCAGATTACAGCAAACGCATGAAGCGATGAGGGCTCCGTTCAATTCCTTTTCGTGGATAACTTCTTCTATCCTGAGGCCTTTCTCCGGGTGGCAGGCAGAAATCAAAACCTCTGCATGAGCAACACCCCGAAAACTCTTCAGAGGAGCTATCATCTCGTCCAGCAAGCCATTCTCATTCAATGTTTCATTGCAAGAGCAAAGGAAAATGCCGATCCTTAGATCTCCATCACCAAGGTCCCTTCTAAAGACGGGTTGTACTCTGGCAGGAGAAGTATTACTTAAAGCCTTCATCGCGGCAGTACGTCCCGCTATAATTGCCTTTGTCCAGGAACCTGTTTTCCCATAACTCTCAATCCGGATCACCCGGGAAGGATCAACTTCAGGAAGGGTCTGAGTGTGGTCGGACACAATAATCCGGTCAAAATTGAAAGACCAACGTGTTGAGATTCTGTCATGCCTGATGGCCCCCAGATCACACGATATTTCGCATAGGAGGCACTCGCTGCATACCCCACATTGAATGCACCTGGAAGCCTCTTTCATTGCTTCTTTAACTGAAAAAGGGCCGATGACCTCATCGTTGTCCTTTACCCGCGCAGAAATATCTCTATGAGGGACAGGGCTTTGTCTCTGCCTTGGGATCCCTTTTGGGACAGGGTCATATTCTTTACGGGACACCACAGCCCCTTCATCCGGGGCATTTCTACCTGCAGGCTTCAGGGCATAAATAATACTCTGGGCCGCCCTTCGACCGGAAGCCATGGCCTCGACCACTGTCGATGGTCCGGAAGTCGCATCCCCTGAGGCATAAATACCGGCAATGTTGGTTTCTCCGTTTGTCGCGACCTCTATGGTCCCCCGTCGTTTAAGTTTTATATCCCCAGCCATGCCATAAGAAAAATCAGGCTCCTGACCAATGCTGATAATGGCAGTGTCCGCATTCATGTGAAACTCGGATTCATCGATCGGAACCGGTTTTGGCCGGCCGGAAGCATCCATGCCCTCCAATTTCATCTTGATACACTTGATTCGGGCCAATCTATTGCCTTTCCCCTCAAATTCCACAGGCACGGTGAGACACCTTAGCTTCAC
>JAIVXD010000403.1:0-2574 GCA_048636195.1 Anaerolineales bacterium | reverse complement strand
GGCCGTTGTAGACGCCCTTGAGGACAGCTTTAAACATCAGGCAGGTAAATAATAATTAGACCCGGGAGGATAGCAATGTTCCCTAAATCAGACAAGTTCTGGAATCCTCTTCTTGAAACCCTGCCAAGGGAAAAGATCAGAGAACTACAGGTCAAAAAATTCAGGCGGATAATGAAATGGGCCTTTGAGCATTCAAAATTTCACCATCAGCTATATAAAGATGCCGGCATGGAGCCAGGGGACGTTAAGACTATGGAGGATATCGCTCGGGTGCCCAAAGTAGAAAAAAGCATGATGCGCGGTATTCAGAAAAAAGACCCTTACCCATACGGTGATATGCTTTGTGTTCCATTAGAAGATGTCTCTGAATTTCGACAGACCAGTGGCACAACCGGCCAACCCGTATATCAACCGGATACGTGGCAGGACTGGGAATGGTGGGCCGAAGCATGGGCATATATCCTTTATTCCCAGGGCTACAGGAAATCGGACAGGGTATTTATTCCATTTGGTTATAACATATTTGTGGCATTTTGGGCCGGGCATTATGGCGCTGAAAAACTGGGATGCGAAGTTGTCCCGGGAGGTGTCCTCAACACAGAGGCCCGTCTTCTTAAGATGCAGGAACTCAGGGCCACTGCCACCATGGCTACTCCCACCTATATCCTCGGCATGGCTGATACTGCCAGGAAAAAACTGGGGATTGATCCTGCTACAGACCTTAACATCCAAAAGATCACCTGTGCAGGTGAACCCGGCGCCAGTATCCCCACCACTAAAAAGAGGATGGAAGAGGCATGGGGTGCCAAGGTGTATGATCACATAGGTGCCACGGAAATCGGGGCCTGGAGCTATGAGTGCGAAGAACAGCCAGGAGGCCTTCATGTGAACGAGGGGCTTTTCCTGGTGCAGATTGAGGACGTAGAAACCGGGGAGATCATTGAGGAGCCAAACAAACGAGGAAAGATGGTCATTACTGCCTTTGACCGGCTGGCCCAACCATGCATTCGATTTGATTCCAAGGATATCATCATGTGGCACGAACAGGAATGCCCCTGCGGTCGGACTTTCCGCATGATTAAGGGGGGAGTTGTAGGTCGTGCTGACGATATCACCAAGGTCAAGGGGGTGCTGCTTGCACCAACGGCCATAGAAGAGGCTGTTAGAGGGGTTCCTGAGCTGGGAGATGAATATGAAGTGACAGTAACCAAAAAAGGAGATACCGATGATATCTCTTTAAAGGTGGAATTGCAGACTGAGGCGGAGAATCTCAAAGAAAAGGTCCTGGCAAAACTGAACGATCAACTAAGGCTTAAAACCAACCTGCGCTATAATATCTCTTTTCATCCATATGGTTCATTACCCAGATATGATGTTAAGGCCAAGCGATTTAAGGATCTCCGCAAAGACCACTAAGAGAGGTAGACAAATATGGATAATACTGTAGATATAAAAGAGCTTGGTAAAATGATAGACGAAATTGAAACCGCTGCAAATGGATTGATTGAAAAAGCCCAGGGAATCCAGGCGATCGAGCGCAATGCAGAGCGAATACTGGCCAGCACAACAATGCTCAAGATCAATGTGAGCGACCTGATTAACTAACGTTTCGCAAATGTAACATCTCAATAAATCGGGGCATTCCGACTGCTTCCCCCTTTTGCAAAGGGGGATTGAGGGGGATTTTTTAATACAGCCCGGGTTTATTGAGAACTTACCAATAATTCCCAGTATTCCATAATTCCACTATTCTAATCCCACGGCGGGACGGAGTAAAGCGGAGCCAACTTGTATTTCATATCTTGAAAGACAAACACAGTAAGGAACTAAATGTCAAAACGAATCGTAATCGGTATTTCAGGTGCAAGCGGCGTTATCTACGGCGTAAGGATGCTCAGTTTACTTAGAGAAAAAGACTTCGAGACCCATCTCATATTATCCGAAGCCGGTAAGAAAAATATAGAGATAGAAACAAGCTATAAGGCCGAGGAAGTGGCGGCCATGGCCACTATGTTTATGACAACAAGGATGTGGGCGCGGCACTTGCGAGCGGTTCATTCTTGACCGAGGGCATGGTCGTAGTTCCATGCACCATTAAGACCTTATCCGGGATTGCCAACTCCTATACTGACAACCTCCTTGTAAGGGCCGCGGACGTGACGCTCAAAGAAAAGCGTAAGCTGGTTCTTGTGGTGAGAGAAACGCCTCTACATAAGGGGCATCTCAGGCTCATGACCATGGCCGCGGACACGGGCGCCCATATACTGCCCCCTGTACCATCTTTTTATCATCAGCCAAAGACCATAGATGACATTATTGATCAGACCATTGGAAAGATATTTGATTACCTTGGCATAAAGCATGACCTTTTTAAACGCTGGGGAGAGGGAGAACCCTAATTCCTGTTGAAAAGAAGAGTTTTCCCTTGAGCCGGAGATAGCCGTGATTTTATAATAATAGCCTGGAATGTCTCCTGAACAGGCAATCCACGGCGAAAGATATCCGCCACACCAGGAAGATCTAAATTCACCAAAACCTTTCAAAACGCTGGCCAAACATTTTGACTGCCATCGT
>JAIVXD010000402.1:0-2586 GCA_048636195.1 Anaerolineales bacterium | reverse complement strand
AACCTGTTTCACCAACAAATTATTATGGACAAAAAAAACCATTATGTTAACCTTAAAAGTTTAAAAAAATGAAGCTCCCCGCCTTAAAAGGGACTGGGTATTAAAAGACCATTAAAAAACCTGAAATGTCTGCCATCCAAAACGATAATTCTTTTGAAAATAATCACAAAGCTCCCGCACTTTGGGGTTGGCCCACTTTTCTGAGCATAGGGGTTGCTATTGTAATCCTGGTCTGTGCGGCAGGGATGGTGGATCTCAAGGAAATCTGGCGCGAAATTGCCGCCTGTGACAAGCGATTTGTGGTGCTCGGGGGGTTGGCGCATTACGCAACGTATATTGTGCGCGGCATGCGCTGGCGGCGATGTTTGATTCATTTGCCAATCAATGCCGGCAATGGTACATTCGCACTCCTGGTCTTCTTTTACAATTTTGTAGACAATCTGGTGCCGGCAAAACTGGGTGATATTTATGCAGCCCACCTGGCTCGCATCAATTTCCGGATTCGACGCTCAGCCGCACTGGGCTCAATCGTGTTTTTGCGCATGATCGATGCCTGGATTATTCTTATTTTGGCCTTGCCGGCATCCTGGATATTGTTTTCGGACCGACTGCCCCGGGCGGTCAGCTGGAGTCTAATCGGTGGCGGCATTATCGCAGTGGGTGCAACGTCCATCATGCTGATGGTTTTTTTGTATAAAAAGAAACTTCCCCGATGGATACCGGAAAAAGTCCAGCAGATGATTTACGCGTTTCATGGCAGCATGTGGCCCAGGCCAAAGGAACTATTCCCGATTGCCATCTTAACGGTGATTATCTGGTCATTAGAGACCCTTTGGATTTTCTCCCTGACACTGGCCTTCGGTTTAATTATAAGCCCCGTCGAAGCGATTTTTCTGACAATGATACCGCTTTTAGCCTCTGCATTCCCGTTCACACCATCCGGCGCCGGGGTGGTGGAAATTACCCTGTTTAGTTGTCTGCGCGTGGTGGGTGTATCAACACCGATTGCAGGATCACTGACAGTGGTCAACCGGTTTATTGATTACTGGCTCCACATAGGTTTGGGTGTGCTGACCTGGTCGATCCGTCGCGTGATTGGACTTCACTCTTGGCGTGATGTGCCGCATGGAGATATCCAGGTCGCAAACTTACCTGAATAAAAAAAGCGAAGGAGAATTGATACATGGCACTCATTGGCTCTATACCTCGAAGGTGTGTGAATCTTCCACCGGGAAGTTTAAAATCACTGGTTCGTTCCGTTGCAGGCAACACAGTGCAACAGGGTCCGGCCATCGAAGAATTCCACAGGAAATTTGCACAATGGTTGGGCGCCTCCTATGTGTTAGGGGCTTCTTCCGGCCGATCAGCATTTCAATTAGCTCTGGAAGCCTTGGGCCTGAAACATGGAGCAGAAATTATTTTTCCGGTTTTTACTTTTCCCGTAATGCCCATGGTTGCCAAGCTGCTTGGTTATAAACCGGTATTCTGCGACGTTGATCCCGAGACATACAATTCCGGGCCGGAACATGTTGAGCCAAAAATCACCGATAAAACCGGTGCCGTCCTGGCCACCCACCTTTTCGGCCAACCTTGCCCCATCCGTGAGGTCGCGGATCTGGCCCGTCAGCGAAATATTCGCCTCCTGGAAGATTGCGCCCATGCCTGCGGAGTCAGGGTCGACGGCCGGCAGGTTGGCACGTTTGGGGACATTGGCGTATTCAGCTTTGCTCAGGGTAAAAATATGCCGTGTTTTGGCGGCGGAGCGATTGTAACGTCAGATGAGGAGATTGCTAAAAGAGCCGGTAAAATCTTGTCTGAAGCCCCCATGCCGGCAAAGGATGCCATCTCAAAAGAGGCCTTTTCGATCTGGATCAAATGGTTGCTGACCCGACCTCTTGTTTTTGGCATAACTGCCTATCCGGCTTTGCGTCTGAAGCTTTTGTTGGGCCACTCCTTGATGGACTCTGCTATAGGCGACCAATTACTCGAGGGGTTCACCAATTCGAATCCTCATGTCAGTCAAATGTCTAATCTGCAGGCAACCATTGGCCTGCTTCAACTGCAACACATCGATGCCTTTAATGAAGGTGCACGGCGCAACGCCAAGCTTCTGACCGAAATTTTGGGAGAGGTGCCGGGTATTAAAGCCCCACAAGCCCTTGAAGGCGATCATATTTATGTCTACTATCCCTTGACCGTAGAACATGACAAGAGGGATGATTTGCGCCATTATCTTTTAAGGCATGGGATTGATTCAAAAATAACCGATATGTCTGATTGTTCGACGCTTAAGCCTTTCCAGGAATTACAAGACGCTACAAAAAATCCAACTGCCCCGAGAGAAACCTCTCTTCTTGAGATTTGTGTGTATCCAGTCATATCGGAAGCAAGCATACGGCGGATCGCTAAGGTTATCAGAGCTTGGGCCGGATTGGCGGAAAACTGACTCGTCACATATTAAAACGTCTTGGAAATTCTACAACTTGATGAGATGGTAGCAAGAACTTGTTTATTCGGGGGAGGAATAGGGAGAAATTGCCATTCTCAGACAGCCTCCTAGGGGCCTGCGGGTTCTGGCGAGTGGTC
>JAIVXD010000401.1:0-2587 GCA_048636195.1 Anaerolineales bacterium | reverse complement strand
ATTCACCGCACAGCTATTTACGTAAACCTTGTGTAATGGACCGTGAGGGGCACGGCCTGGCTGCATCCCCTGATGGTCAGGCCAAAAGGACCATTCCTTGTATGGAGAAACCTTTGTGATATAATGCCACAGCGCGTCCGGATCTGCTCCGGGCATGCCCGCAAAGGCAACTGACCCTGACAGGAAACAAGCCGTAACGACTAACACTCCGATAGTTATTGCCACTTTTTTCATTGTAAACCTCCTTTTATGACTTAGAAAAAATGAATTCCTCCCGACTGTGGGACGAACATCTATCCCTTTGTCTTGCACGTGGATGTTCCAAAAAGGGTATACAGTCCACACCACCCTGTAGCGGCTGTAAAGATTGGCAACAGGCCAATAACTCCCCACCAACTCTTCAAATAAACACCAACTGCAATAACAATGAGCCCTATAATCGCTCTGACGATCCTGTCGGTTTTCCCAATGTTGCACTTCATGTGTATCACCTCATTTCGTGTTTATGCTAATATCCGCTAATAGAGGATCCTTAGGCGGAGTCAATGAGGCGAAACCCGTAAGTTCACGCCTCACCATCGAGAGTACACTGTGTAAAATCAATCTCTTTTCCGCACCCCCCTTGCAGATATGTTTTTGTCAAACTCGTCTGAAAAAATCTTTCTTTCCTTCCCACAATTGGGACATTTGCAGATGAATGACTGCAAAACGCTTCGATGCTATTCTGCTCCACGAGAGTCGTCACAGGGTTTGTCTTCATTGGCTCCCCTTGCATGCTCTGCACTGGGCGCTGTGGTACAGAACGGGATAGGCTCGTCAGCTTTCTTCTTGCCTTTTTTCGTCTCGTCTTTGGATGTGGTCTCTTTTTCTTCTGTCATGATTTTCACCTCCTCGTCACAAGCGGCTGTCGAGTAAAAAATCGCTTAATTTAGGTTCAAACAACTGCTTTGTCGCTCATACTACCCGTCACAATAGTGCTCTAAGATTTTAAGGGCTCGCTCAAAGCCTGCTTATGATTTCAATAAGTCAGTGAAGCGCTGACTCTAAGTCACTAATCTTGGTTATCGGTTTCTTGCAACTGTATTGCTCGCATAGGTAAACCGCAGGCTGATGATCCACGGGATGCATGGGCTCGACAAGGGGAGACAAACCGGCAAGTCTTTTCCCCTCTGCCCCATCCTGGCGCAGAAGCATGACCTTGTTGGGCAGAAATCTTCTCCGCACGGCACGAATCATGGCCCGCGTGGTCTCAAGAGCAGGGTCTCCGGCAATCACAATCTCCAGGCTCGGGCCTACCATGAAATCAAGGGCTGCCAACAGTTGTGTATAAGCCATGGGATGCTCCGTAACCTCTGCGGCAAACGCCCTGGTCAATTGGTCAGCTTTTTTTTCTAAACCTGTGTTCCCGGTCAACCGGCCCAGGCGCAAAAGATTTAAGGCCGCAATCGAGTTGCCTGAAGGCAGAGCCCCGTCATAGAACTCTTTGCTGCGCGCGACCAGAGGTTCGTTTCCTTTCCCCGTAAAATAGAGCCCGGCACCTTGTTTATCCCAAAAAATATTTATCATTGCTTTATTGAGTGCAATGGCCTCCTCAAGATAGGAAGTCTTAAATGTGGCCTCATACAATTCGATCAAACCCCAGGTCAAAAAGGCATAATCATCCAGATATCCCGGATGGGCTGCTTCCCCTTGTCTGTATCGGCGGAGCAATCTCCCATCGGCTCTCTTCAGGTTTCTCAAGATGAATTCTGCAGCGTCTGTGGCTGCGTCGGCATACGCCTGATCACCAAAGACTTGGTATCCCTTTGCAAAGGCAGCGATCATGAGGCCGTTCCACGAGGTCAGGATTTTGTCGTCTTTTGACGGATGCACCCGTTTTTTGCGGGCATTAAAGAGCCTTTCCCCTGCATCTTTGAGAACCGCCTCAAGTTTCTTGAGCTCCATCCCCTCCTTTGCCCCAAAGGTTTCCAACGACATACACATATTGGGAATGCTCCGGCCTTCTTCAAAATTGCCTGCCTCGGTAATGTCGTAGAATCGGCAAAAAAGATCGCCCAGCTCTTCCCCGATATGTTCTTTTACCTCACGGGGTGTCCAGACATAGAACAGGCCTTCCTTGCCTTCACTGTCGGCGTCTTGTGCGGAATAAAATCCCCCTTGATGGTCAGTCATGTCGCGTAGCACATAGGTAAATATTTCTCTGGCCACCCGGCCGAATTTCACCTTCCCTGTAGCCTGATATGCCTCTGTATAAGCCATGGCCAGCAAGGCCTGATCGTAAAGCATTTTTTCAAAGTGAGGGACCAGCCATTTTTGATCAACTGAGTATCGGTGAAAACCAAAGCCGATCTGGTCAAAGATGCCCCCTCTTCGCATGGCATCCAGGGTCTTTTCCACCATTTCTATGGACATGGAATCATGGTTGCGCTTGTACCATCTCAAAAGGAAGGTAAAATGGTGGGGTGTTGGAAATTTCGGTGCGGCGCCAAATCCCCCCTGACTTGGATCAAAGGCTCTTGCAAGCTGTGTGTAACCCTTTTTCAAGGTCTCAATGCTTGCAAGAGTAGCCAGCCTATCCGAAATGGAC
>JAIVXD010000400.1:0-2599 GCA_048636195.1 Anaerolineales bacterium | reverse complement strand
GGCTACTCAGAAGATAGCCCTGCGCAATAAAACCAGGCAGGTAGCCGCCTTTTACAGCAAGAGCCTGAACAAAGAGGTAGGGGTCTGGATACCGGAAAGGATGCTTTAGATATTTGTAACCGTTCACAGGTTCAGGGTTCAACGTTTCCCGCTAAAAGCGGGATTAAACATGCTCATTTTCCCAAGTAATTGTCAATTTGGGTACAAATTTTGGATTAGGCATGACGAAGATGACGCTTTTCTCATAAATACACATTCCAAACGCAGTACGGGGACGAGAATGGAACCTTGAACCTCTGAACCTTTGAACCCCTGAACGCCTACAGATATTTGAACCAATATTGGTATGAACATAGGAATCATCACAGTCAGGGATCGTGATTATCATCCCAACAGACGGTTGGCAGAAGCGGCCTCTGAGCAAGGACACCGGATAACCCTTGTTCATCCTTATAGGGTTTGGCCTGTCCTTGAAAGAGGCAGGCCCACTCTGGTAGGCCACCCGGGTATGGATGCCCTGGACGTAGTATTGCCACGCCAGGGCGCCACCATAGGGGACTCCTGCCTGGCCCTGATACGCCATTTCAGCCTGATGGGTATCCCTTTGGTAAACGACCTGGATTCCATTCGCCTTGCCAAAAACAAATTTCTCACGTTGCAGGCCCTCTCTGCGGCGCGAATTCCGGTCCCTGAAACGGTGTTTGTAAACTCGCCCGAAGGTTTTAAAGAGGCCATTGAACGGTTGGGGGGGTATCCTGTGGTGGCCAAGCAGGTCAGCGGCAGGCAGGGGGAAGGGATTGTCCTGGTGGAGACGAATGATGACGCGGAATCGGTTACCCGCGACCACTTAGACAGGCGAAAAGGCCTGCTGGTGCAGCGCTTTATCCCCCCTGCCGGTCGTCAGGACATACGTGTTCTGGTTGTGGGCGGGAAGGCCATAGGGGCCATGGAGCTGCGGCCTAAGGAGGGAGACTTCAGGGCCAACTTCCACCTGAGCAAAGAGAGCCGGTCCAAAGACCTGTCACCTGAGCAGGAAAAGATTGCACTGAACGCGGCATCTGCGGTTGGTCTTGAAATTGCGGGAGTGGATTTAATTGTGGATAAAAAAGACAGGGTAAGTGTTATAGAGGTAAACTACTCCCCCGGCTTCAATGGACTGGAGGCCGCCACAGGCCTGGACATCGCGGGCCGAATCGTGGAATACGTTGCGAGTACTTACGGCAGTGGAAAAAAATAGGAACGATACATGCGCATAACAAACCTCAAGTTAGAGCATGGTGAAAAGCTGACGCGCGTGAGCGCATCTGTAAATTGGGAGGATTGTGATCAGCCGGCCCGGGAAATTTATATTGAAACAGACAAGAAATTTGCCGAGGACATATCCTGCAACCCGCATGCCTTTCTGGTAGGTTGTATCATACCCGCCATGCATTTTGGCGAAAAAAGAATTCTATTAGAGGCTGAAATATGTCCGGGTTTACGAGAAGGCCTGAAAACGGTGATGGCTTTGATTAAGGATTGGTCGGGTGGCACATACAGACCGTTAGACATAGAGACCCGGATAAGTTCTGCCGTGCGCCGCTCAAACGGGCAGAGGCGAGCAGGAATGTTCTTGTCCGGGGGAATAGACTCCCTTGCTACGTTGCGGGTCAACAAAATGAACTTCCCCGAACAACATCCTGGGTCCATAAAAGATTGCCTGCTTATCCATGGCTTTGATATAGGGGGAGTCATTAAAAGAGGCATGAAATACCATGTTTTTGAAAGGGCCAAAGCGGCCATGTCACTTGTGGCAGAAGATGCCAATGTGACACTTATTCCGGTCTATACAAATATCAGGCACTTGTGCGATGAGCGGGATCTCTGGCTGAATAAGTTTTTCGGGGCCGTTCTTGCGGCGGTGGCCCACACCTTTGATTCCAGACTCAGTTTAGTGTATATTGCTTCATCCTATGATATACCAAATCTGGGCCCGTGTGGCTCGCATCCGCTCCTTGACCCGGAATATTCCAGCTTTGATCTGACAATCAAACACACAGACCTTGCATTATCCAGGCTGGACAAATTAAATATAGTAGCCAATTGGGATGTGGCTTTTCAGAATTTCAGGGTGTGCCTGGCAAATGTAAAAGATAGATTGAACTGCGGAAAGTGCGAGAAATGTGTACGGACCATGACAGAACTTGTGTCAATCGGGGCTCTCCACAAAACCAGCGCATTTGTTGAGAATGATGTCTCTCCTGAGCTTTTTTCAGGTTTTGACATAACGATCAGACATAGGGCGCCGTTTTACGAGGCAATGCTACCCCTGTTAAAGGAACGCGGTCGAGATGACCTGGTGCAAACGATTAAAGGCATGCTGGGAAAAAGATAACCGTTCAAAGGTTCAGAGGTTCAAGGGTTCAAAGGTTTAAGGTTGATGGTCTCGTAAAAAGTCAAAAAATTCGAGGTTTGGAGCAATGCTCTTAGGGCTAACTGCTTATAATAATTCGCAATTCCTAAATCCCTAAATTCCTAAATCCATGTAAAAAGGACTTTTTACATGGGCATCAATATTGACGGTCTCGTAAAAAGTCGTCACTCCGATGAAAATCGGAGT
>JAIVXD010000399.1:0-2605 GCA_048636195.1 Anaerolineales bacterium | reverse complement strand
GTCTGAATTCTTAACTCCCTATGAACTCTGTAGGCTTGAGCCATCCCCGGCAATGGTAAGAGACCCCTTTGAGAGGTGCACTATGAAACTGCCAAAAGACTACATCATTTTTCCCCTGGACCTACCCTCCTATGATCAGGCCATGACCTATGTAGACAAGCTGAAAGAGCACGTGGGTCTCTTTAAAGTGGGCCTGGAACTTTTTATCAGTCAGGGGCCGGATATTCTCAAGTCGATACATGACGCGGGAGATGCCGGAATCTTCCTCGACCTTAAACTCCACGATATTCCTGCCACCGTACAGAGGGCTTTTGTGGCTGCCAGCCAACACGACCCGGAATTTGTGACGGTTCACTGTGATGAAGGGGAGGAAATCCTTAGGGGTGTTGCGAAAAACAATCCTGGTGATACAAAAATACTGGCAGTCACTGTGCTTACGAGCCTGAATCAGGAAAAATTAAGGGCATTGGGTTACTCTGATAAATATGCAGAAGACCTCTCCGCCCTGGTCCTTTTAAGGGCCCGCATGGCAAAGGCCGCAGGGTGTCATGGTGTAGTATGCTCCGGGCTTGAAGTGGCTATGGTAAAAAGGGAACTGGGGTCTGAACTGATCGCAGTTACCCCCGGAATACGCCCGGCCTGGTCTCTCGTCAATCAGGACGACCAAAAAAGGATAGTAACGCCTGCAGATGCTATTAGAAATGGCTCGGATTATGTGGTGATTGGCCGCCCCATACGGGATGCAAAAGACCCTGCCGATGCAGCGAGGAAGGTTGCGGAGGAGATAGCATCAGCCCTTTAAGACAAGCTTATCCCTGTGTACAGCCATGAGAGTGACCATGGCTTTAGCGGCCAGCTCTGCCTCCCCTTCCCTGATATCAAACACTTCTGACTCTGAGATGATGATCTGGCCCCCCTCCCTGAGCACCTTTGAGCGACAGACCAGGGCTTCACCGAAAGCAGGTCTCAGAAAGTTGATCTTAAACTCGATTGTCAGGATCTGAAAATCCTCGGAAACAGTTGTAAAGGCAGAATATCCGGCCGTATGATCGGCCATTGTGGCCATAACACCTGCATGGATAAAACCGTCCTGCTGTCGATGATGCTCCTCAATTGCGACCGTCGACTGAAAGTAACCCCTCTCGATCACTTCCGCCTTGAACTGGCAATATTCGATGAAACCGCGGCTATAGTCCCTGGCCAGAAAGGTTTTCCTCTCTTGTGGAATTTCTTCATGCATTGTTTTATCCTTTGCGAAAAGGTCACTATTACCCCAATTGAGTGAAAAGCTCAATTGGAAAAAATGCAAGGGTGTGGTAAAGATAACCTTAAAGGGAAGAGAAAGGATCATTGTGCGGCACCGAATATACATATTCTCGGGTCCCTTTCATTGGAGGATGCTCAAATGGCCAAAAAACCAGCGTATGAAGAATTAGAAAAAAAGGTCAAGGAATTACAAGGTGAAGTCATTGAACTCAAACGGGCGGCCAAGGCGCTTCATGAGTCACATGATTATCTGGAAAACCTGTTCAACTATGCCAATGCTCCTATAATTGTCTGGGACCCGAAGGGTAGGATTACCCGGTTCAACCATGCCTTTGAGAACATGACAGGAATTACAGCCGACGAGGTCATCGATCAAAAACTGGACGTACTTTTCCCTGAAGCAAGCCGGGATGAATCGATAGGTAAGATTGCTCGTACCCTGGAGGGTGAATACTGGGAGTCGGTTGAGATCCCGATTCTTCACAAAGGTGGAGACATCCGGGTAGCACTCTGGAACTCAGCTAACATTTATGCAGAGGATGGCACAACCCTTTCGGCCACCATTGCCCAGGGGATGGATATAACCGAGCGTAAGCGGGCGGAGGAGGCCCTGGGGGAGAGCGAGGAGCGGTACCGCCTGCTTGCTGAGAATTTACCTGATATTATCTGGATAATGGATATGAATCTGCAATTTACCTATATTAGCCCTTCCATTACAAAAATGACAAATCATAGTGTTGAGGAAGTGATGGGCTTGGCACTGATGGACGGATTTACTCCAGGTTCTATTGAGGCTGCCAGGAATGTCTTTGCAGAAGAACTGGCTATGGAAAAAACAGGGAAAGGAGACCCGTTCAGGACACGGACACTTGAATTGGAGGGCTTCCGAAAAGACGGCTCCAAGATCTGGACCGAGGCCAAAATGACTTTTCTTCGTGACCAAACAGGTCAAGCTACCGAAATATTTGGCGTATCACGCGACATCAGCAGGCGCAAGCGAACAGAGGAAGCACTGCGTGAAAGCGAAAAGTTGTATCGCAGCATCCTGGAGGTTGCCCCCGATTCCATTACGATAACCCGTATGAGGGATGGTCGCTATCTGCAAGTGAATGAAGCTTTCTGCCAGATGAGTGGCTACTCGCGGGAAGAGGCACTGGGCAGGAACCCATTTGATTTGAACCTATTTACCAACCCTGGGGATCGAGAGCGTTTTATCAAAACCCTAAAAGAGAAAAGGGAAGTAAACGGGTTTGAAGTCCAATATCGGAAAAAGGATGGGACTACCGTAGATACTCTTCTTTCAGTCAGACCTTTGGAGTACGGGAAAGAGGAGTGTTTG
>JAIVXD010000398.1:0-2607 GCA_048636195.1 Anaerolineales bacterium | reverse complement strand
CCGCCTTTAAAACCAGAACCTTTTCCAGAACCAGAACAACCCGAGGTCGTAGAAGAGCTTTTTGAACCCTGGGAGGATTTTACTGAGGATATTTTCGAGGAAAAGAGGGTTGAGGAGAAAACCCGCATTGTCTCAATACCACCAGCGCAGGTTTTACGTGAGGCAAGGCCTATGTATAGAACGAACCCCTCACCCCATTATCCCAGGCTTGCCAGAAAAAGGGGGTATGAAGGGACTGTTGTCCTGGAGGTCCTTGTTGATCCGAGTGGAAGGGTTAAGGATTTACAAGTCTTCAAATCAGGTGGATACGCAATACTTGATAAGGCGGCGGTGGCTTCAGTGAAAGACTGGCTCTTTGAGCCGGGGATGAGGGGAGATGAAAAAGTGGAAATGTGGGTAAAAATCCCGATCCGCTTCCAGTTAAAATAAAGAAGTTGTTTGACATAAGTTACATTAAGTTGTATTATATTTAGTTAAAATTTCAAGAAACTTAATCACTCATAACAATATGCGAGCTATGAGATTGGGGACGAGAGCAAATACAACTCATAATGCATTTATAATCTGCTCTTTCGGGGTCATTTTGGTCTCGGTTCTGTTTTTTCTGTGCATTGGTTGTGCCAGCAAGGAAGAAAAAGAAGCCAGACACCTGGAAAGGGCAAGGCAATATGTTGAAAAAACAGAATTCAAAAAGGCGGTGATTGAATTCAGGAACGTGGTTCAACTGGATCCTGAAAACGACGCTGCCCATTACGAACTGGGTGAGACCTACCTGAAGCTTCAACAGGGAAGAGAGGCGTTCCAGTCTTTTTCCCGTGCAGTATCTGTAAACCCTGAGAATATGAAGGCCCAGTTGAAAATGGGCCAGATACTTCTCCTTGGGAAAAGGACTGAAGAGGCAAAAAAAAAGGCCGAGTTGGTTCTGGAGAAATCCCCGGACAGCATTGAGGCCATGGCCATTCTTTCGGGCGTTCAGGTCCATGAGAAGGACCTTGATTCGGCCATAAAAACCCTGGAGAAGGCTCTCTCCATAAATCCCAGCCATTTCGAGACTCACCTATCCCTGGCACGTCTATTCTTTTTAAAGGGAGACCTTGATAAGGCCGAAAAAAAATACCTGAAAGCCCTATCTTTAGACCCTGAATCGCGCATTCCTTACATAGAATTATCTCGCCTTTATGGCAGAAAAGGTCAGTGGGACAAGGCCGAGGCAGAACTCAAAAAAATGATCCGGGCTTCCGGTTCCGAATACCAGAGCCTTTCCATCCTCGCCCGTTTTTACGAAAGCCGTGGAAAATGGGAACAGGCTGAAAAAGCCTATTTGCAGGCAGCTGATTTTTCTACCATGGAAGACACGGTGCCCCTGATGAATCTGGGCGCATATTATGCACGGAGAAAATCCTACGATCAGGCCCTGGAGGCAATGCAGAGGGCAGCAGAGATCAAGCAGGACGACCTGAATGTCCTGGTGAGTATCGCACAACTCCATTTTGAATTCAAAAAATTAAAGGAAGCCGAAGACACGATCGACAAAGTCCTGGAAAAAGACAATGGACACCTAAGCGCGAACTTCTTAAAAGGAAGGCTATACCTGCTCAAAAAGGATTTTGCCAATGCTCTGAGCCGGTTTGATCTAATTGTCAAGGAAAGTCCGCGCAATGCCATGGCCCATTATTTTAAGGCCCTATCCCTGGTGGGAAAAGGGGAAAGCAGGCTGGCTGAACAAGACCTGCTGAAGGCGGTGGAACTCAACCCCCGGCTTTTAGATGCAAGACTGCTCCTGGCAGAATCCTACCTCCGCCAAAGAAACCAAGACCTGGCCCGTGAACAAATAGAGAGTTCACTCAAACTGGCGCCGAAGAACATTCGGGCGCTCATGCTACAGGGGAACCAGAAAATCCTGGAACGGGATATCAAAGGCGCTGAGGTCGCTTTCAAAAAAGTCGTTGAACTGGATCCTGATTTTGCACCTGCTTATGTCAGGCTCGGCCTTGTGTATAACCTCACCAAACGACCTGAGGACGCCCAGAAAAGCTTTCAAAAGGCCCTCGAATTAGACCCTCAACAAACTGATGCCCTGGCATTGATCGTGGGCACATATGTACGTGAAAAAAAGTATGACAAAGCACTTCAAATCTGCGAAAAACAGAAGGAAAAAACAGGAGGGAACACTTCCCATTTAGCCCTTATCCAATACCTGGAAGGAAACATTTACCTGGCCGAAAGGGATCCCAAAAAGGCCCAGCATCATTTTGAGAAGGCCATTAAGACCGATCCAAATATTATTGCCCCTTATGTGGCCCTGGCCAAGATTTATATAATTGAAAAGAAGCTCGACCAGGCCATTACCCAGTACGAGGCTATCCTGAGCAAGAATCCGAAGTATCTCGCAGCATACATGGCCCTTGGCACAATTTATGATCAACAGGATGACGGCGAAAAGGCGGAAACCTATTACAGAAAGGCCCTTGAGATTAAGAGTGATTTTGCCCCTGCAGCCAACAACCTGGCCTGGAACCTGGCAGAAAGGGGCGGCAATATCGATGAGGCCCTCGGTTTTGCGCAGGTTGCCAAAGAGCAGATGCCAGACAACGGAGCTGTTATGGA
>JAIVXD010000397.1:0-2610 GCA_048636195.1 Anaerolineales bacterium | reverse complement strand
CAGCGTGTACCACTAATTAAAAAGCCTGAACTATTAGATGATATTTTACAGGGTTTTATAAAAGGCTCACGCCTAAACTCCCCTCCGGCCTGTAAGCCCTACGGGCTGGAAGCGGAAAGGATGTACGGCCATTGTCACTCGCTTAAGGCATTAATTCGGTTGTGAACGGCCGAACTTATTGAGAAGTTACGGAAGATTTAAAGGGTGAAAATATGGTTATTCGCAGAATTGGAATTATAGGCAGGACATACCGCCATATACAGCGCTATCGCCAGATCCTGACCGTTCTTTTTAAGTATGGTTTCGGTGATCTGGTGGACGTTCTGAAAATTGAGCAGTACATTGAGATCGGCCTGCAGATGATCTCCAGAAAACGCCGTGAAAAAATAGAAAGGTTATCTCGTGCCGAAAGGCTAAGAATGGCCCTGGAGGAACTCGGCCCTACTTTTATTAAGATGGGCCAGATCCTTTCCACCCGCCCGGACCTCCTGCCGGTTGAGTTTATCCGAGAATTAGCAAAATTACAGGATAATGTGCCCCCGTTTGAGTTTGACCAGGCGAAGAAAATTATTGAAACAGAGCTTGGCGCTCCTCTTGAAGACATTTTTAAGGATTTTGATGAGACCCCCGTGGCTTCCGCCTCCCTTGGGCAGGTCCATGAGGCGCGGCTTGCCGAAGATGAGGAGGTGGTTGTCAAGGTCCAGAGGCCAGGAATTCGAAAGACCATTGAAGTGGACATGGAGATCATGCTGCACCTGGCCACATTGATGGAACGGCACCTTGAAGGCTGGGATTTGCATCGCCCCACCAAGGTCGTGGAGGAATTTGCCCGCACTCTGGAAAAGGAGATGGATTATACTGCTGAGGCCTCCCATATGCAGACCTTTGCAAAGCATTTTGAGGGCGAACACACTGTTTACGTGCCTAAAGTCTATCGAGAATTGACAACAGACCGTGTTCTCACAATGGAGAAAATAGTAGGCATTAAGATCTCCAGAATCGACCTGCTGGAAAAAGGGGGTTTTGATAAAGAGAAAATTGCCGCAAGGGGCGCTGACCTGATCATGACACAGATTTTTGTTCACGGTTTTTTTCATGCAGATCCGCATCCCGGCAATATATTTATTCTACCGGATAATGTTATCTGTTACTTAGACTTTGGCATGATGGGCCGAATTGGGCGCCAGACGCGAGAAGATTTTGCCGATCTGATTATGAGCGTCGCTCGGCAGGACGAATCCAGCGCAGTGAACGTCTTACTGAAGCTTACCATCTGGGATGATGAGCCTGAACGGGGGTTGCTGGAAAGGGATGTGGCAGAATTTATGGACCAGCACTTTAATCGGCCTTTGAAAGAACTGGAACTCGGGAAACTCCTGCATCAACTACTGGATATAGCTTCAAAGCATCGCATGCGCCTTGAGCCTGATCTGTTTCTCATGATCAAGGCGTTGAGCACTGTTGAGGCCTTAGGTAAAGATTTAGATCCTGATTTTGATATCACAAGCAGCGCAACGCCATTTATTCGGCACATCCGGTTGGACCGTCTTCACCCAGGACGCATCGCCGGGGACATGATTGACTCGGGCGCCGAATTTGTTCACCTCTTAAAAGAGATCCCTGGCGAGATTCGTAAAATCCTAAAACAGACCAGGCAAGGAAGGGTTAAGATAGAATTCGAGCATCGCGGGCTGGAACCCATGCTTTCGACTCACGATCGGATAAGCAACCGTATTGCCTTTGCAATTGTCCTTGCTGCCCTAATCATAGGTTCGTCTTTAATTGTTCTTTCCGGTATCCCGCCAAAATGGCATGAGATACCTATAATCGGATTGGCGGGATTTGTTATTGCCGGTGTGATGGGATTCTGGCTATTGATCTCGATTCTCAGGCGCGGGAGGATGTAAGGAGGTAGATGATGAGAGGTATTGGGGTCGTGTCTTGATTATTGATTTATATTTTATAATCAATAATCAAGATTTGATAATCATATAAAGGGCATCAGGGATATAGGTAGGCACCTCCCTATCCATAGCAAAATATGCTATGGAACCAGTACGCATAAGCGTAACAAATTTTAATAGGATTTAGGAGGTGCCCAAATGAAAGTATACGCAGGAATCGATTTACATTCAAGTAATAATTATATTGGGATTATCGATGAGAAAGACAAGAGGTTATATCAGAAGAGATTGCCAAACTGTTTAGATAACATCTTGCCGGCTCTGGAACCGTTTAAAGAATCTTTGGAAGGAGTGGTTGTTGAATCAACTTATAATTGGTACTGGCTTGTGGACGGCTTGCAGGAGCATGGCTATAAGGTGCATTTAGCCAATCCATCTGCAATAAAGCAATATGAGGGTCTGAAACATACAGATGATAAATGGGATTCATTTTGGTTGGCGCACTTGAGGCGTCTAGACATATTGCCGGAGG
Source organism: Anaerolineales bacterium (assembly GCA_048636195.1). Classification (GTDB taxonomy): domain Bacteria; phylum Desulfobacterota; class DSM-4660; order Desulfatiglandales; family Desulfatiglandaceae; genus 4484-190-2. The sequence continues at coordinate 174 of JAIVXD010000397.1, read as the reverse complement.
GATATATTTATCCAAAAGAAGAACGACATGTGAGGGATGCACTCCGTAGAAGGCTTCTATACGTAAAGCATAGGACCTCACATATCTTGAGTCTTCAAAGTGCTATTACAAGGAATCTTAGCTATAAGATGTCAGGTCGAGATATCAAGAAGCTTAATGAGTCCGATGCTGATA
>JAIVXD010000396.1:0-2613 GCA_048636195.1 Anaerolineales bacterium | reverse complement strand
GGCCAGGAAGCTTCCTATTGCGTATCTTTATCTTGGAAATGTACATTTTCAAAAAAACGAATTGGACCAGGCAGAAAAATATTACAAAAAGGCAATAAGAAAAGAAGCTCACAATGCAGATGCCCATAACAATCTTGCCTGGCTTTACTACATAAGGGAAGAGAACCTCGATAAAGCGGAAAATCTCGCTTTAAGGGCCATGGAGCTTGACCCCTCAAAGAGAGATGTTTACATGGATACGCTGGAGAAGGTCAGAGAACTCAAAGGACGCAATAAGTGAACCGGAGGGAATGGAAAACAGGCCTGGGGAATTGTATCGCGCGTGACATATGCATTGAATTTCAGCGACTTGGTTTCCTCTCATGTACCAGGGCAATTAGGCCGGTTGTCAGCAAGGGGATTATCGCCAGGGAGGCAAGAACAGGTCGAATTGAAAAGATGTCTGCCAGCTTTCCTGTCAGGGCGGTCATCATTCCTCCTGCCCCAAAGGCAAAACCCATCATAAGACTTGAGACCATGGACCTGCCCCGGGGGGCTAATTCTTGCGCCATTGCCACGCCCAGAGGCATGGTGGCCAGAACGAAAAATCCTGCCAGAAAGACGCTAAGATAAATCCATTTGCCAGTAAGGAAAATCAACAGATATAAACTGGGTGTTGCCAGACCGTGGGTTACATAAAATAATGGCTTATATCCAAACCTGTCTGAAAGCCGGCCAGCCAAAAGCCCGCTGATAGCACCTGCCATTGCAAAGAGTGACACAATTGTTCCTATGGAGACCAGGGAATAGCCTTCTTGAGCGAATAACACGGGTATGAATGTAAAAAAAGACTGGCCGACAAAAGACCGTAGGACCATTACTACCCAAATCAGTGCAATGGATTTCCAGACGGCTCCCAGGACCTCTTTGATGGAACTGAAAAAGCCGAGGTTTTTAAGTCCCTCTCCTTTTGGAAGGGGCACGATCCTGAATAGGAGCGCCATTATTGCCAAGCCTAATATCATCGTGAATGGGGATGCCCCCAGGCCGTATGAACCTACAAAATAGGTGATAAAAAGAGGTCCCAGCCCAAAGGCAATGGTGCCCCCCGCATTGAAGATAGACATGGAAAAGCCAAAATTATGCCCCGCATATGCTGAGACCATGCCCGCAGATGAAGGATGAAACATAGATGAACCGATTGACCCCAGGGATATTAAGGTAATCAGCACTATAAAGCTTGGAGCCAGGCCAACAAGAGGAATAAAGACAATGGCCAGAAGGGGACCGCCAAGAACAAAAGCACGCGTTCTGTGATGATCAGCGATATAACCCACAGGGGGCTGAACAATAAATGCCAGAAAACGGCTTATGCCTGTGATTAATCCTACCTGTGTCAAGGTGAGGGAAAACTTTTCGACAAAAACCGGGAGTAGTGGAGTCACAAAAGACATATAAAAATCGCCAATAAAATGGACGAGAGTCAAGACAAAGATGACTTTGATATCGGTTTTTAACTGTTCCGTCATAGGACTATTCTTTTAATGCGTGTGAATAAGGGTCTTCCAAAAAAAAGGTAACGTCTCAATAAGTACGGGCATTCCGACTGCTTCCCCCTTTTGCAAAGGGGGATTTTCTAATACAGCCCGGGTTTATTGAGAACTGACAAAAAAAGTTCGTCTTCAGTCACCCTGCTATGAATTTGGGGAGTTAAATGCATCGAAGAATGGAAGTCAAGGGGATATTCCTCATTAGCCTTTTGACCGTATCTGTTTTGACATGAAAAGTTGGACTGATTTTTTTGATTGTCATCCAGTCTGTTTTCATTTAAAATTCATATTATTATGAGGCAGTGAATCATTTAGTCCCCTTCTAATAGTGTGATGATGCAGGGGTTTTACGGAGGATATTTCCATGAAGAAAATTGTCTGTTGCACCGATTTTTCAGAAAATGCCGAGGCAGCCTTTGTCACAGCCCTTGATATGGCCAAGAAATACGGGGCTAAACTCATAGTGATCCACGTTTTACCTGCCGTTGCTAATCCCGTCCTGGCAGAAGCAGAATGGGTGTTCCCCGTCGAATCAAAGAAATCAATAATCTCGGAATTAGAAGACCGTATGGAGGAGAAATATGGCTCCAGGATAGGTGATTCCATTGATTCTGAATTGGTTGTACTCGACGGCCACGTTTCATCTCAAATAATAACATACCTGGAAGAAAACGGGGTGGACCTTGTGGTGACCGGGTCCTACGGTCTTTCAGGTGTGGGTCTGGTAGTTTTTGGAAGTGTGGCCAAGAGGTTGGCTCACAGGGCTCCCTGTTCCGTGCTTATTGTTCGTTTACAAAAAGATTCTCAGGAACATTGACGCCCATGTAAAAAGTCCTTTTTACATGGATTTAGGAATTTAGGGATTTAGGAATTGCGAATTATTATAAGCAGTTAGCCCTGAGAGCATTGCTCCAAACCTCGAACTTTTTGACTTTTTACGAGACCATCAACATTCATAGAGAAAAAAATCGACGCTCCGTGTTTTTTGAGATGATTTGTTGTTGATCTTCTACCCCCGTAATGTCTTGTATCGTAAAATTGTGCACTTAGCGCATTTTATCCTCCATTTATCTTCCCGCAAAGT
>JAIVXD010000395.1:0-2614 GCA_048636195.1 Anaerolineales bacterium | reverse complement strand
CGGAAGCAAGAGGGGTTTACCAGAATCATAAGTTTCTTTGATATGCAACAGGAGGTCCCTGAACCATCGGAGTTTGTATTCGAATTTCTCGGTCCCCACGGCGAATCCCTGAGGGACATAGACGTTAATGACAGGGATATCTCCGATCATGGAGCTTATAAAACGGGCATCTTCTTTATTCCCGTTGTAAAGATTCAATTGAGGTTTTTCTGTGGGCAGTTTACTGATGATAGCCACGCCGTTATAAGCCTTCTGTCCCCTGTATAAGGCATGGTAGCCAGCTTCATTAAAGGGACCAGCAGGAAAGTCTCTGTCCTGAACCTTGGTCTCCTGCAGGCAAAGGACATCGGGCTGTTCCCGGTCAAGCCAGTCCACAATCATGGGGAGCCTGGCTCTGATGGAATTGGTGTTAAAAGTGCTGAACTTCATTATTTGATTTTACTCCCCGGAACAGTCTCGGCGTCCGGAGCTAAAAGATGCACCCCGGACCCGTCTTCTGCGGCGAGCACCATGCCATGGGACTCGACTCCCATCAGCTTGACCGGTTCAAGGTTCGCCACGATTATTACCTGCTTCCCCGTAAGCTCTTCTTCGGAATAATAGCCCACCAGGCCTGCCACAACGGTCCTCTCTTCATCCAGGTCCACCGTTAACTTAAGGAGTTTCTTGGATCCGGGTATACCTTCAGCCTTCCTGATGGTTCCAACCCTGATATCCATTTTTTGAAACTCCGCAAAAGAAATGAGTGGTAATTTTTTCTCGGTCATAGATTTTTCCTTATGCTTTGATGGCCTTTCCTGTTTTTTGGTTTCAACGCGGGGAAACAGCGCCGGGGCCTTAGTCAAAACCTTCACGGGCCTTTCTCTACCCCATGCTCGGAGGTCCTTCAGGTTCAAATCTTTGCCCTTCCTGGGAAGGCCCAACTGATCCTGCATCTTTTCGGCAGACTCTGGCATAAAGGGCCATATGAGAGCAGAAATGATCCTGAGCGTTTCAAAGATATAATAAATAACTGTAGAGAGCCGTTCTTTATCCGTCTTGGCCAGGACCCAGGGAGCCATGGTGTCAATGTATTTATTTACCTTACCAATCACCTCCCAGATGGCCATCAATGCCTTATGGAAGCCCAGCTCCTCCATTAATTCTTCGTATCTGCCAATAAGGTCAAGGGCTTGCGTTTTAAGTTTTTCATCTTCCTTTTCAGGGGAATATGGCTCAGGCAGCTCTCCCTTGAAATATTTGTGAACCATGGTCAGGCTTCTGCTAACCAGATTACCCAGGTCATTTGCCAGATCAGCATTGATCCTCGCAACCAGGGCATCCTCACTGAACTCGGAATCGAGCCCGAAGACCATGTCACGCAGCAAGAAATATCTGAAAGCATCCAGGCCGTACACATTCTCAAGTTCGAGGGGGCTGACAACATTCCCGATGCTCTTGGACATCTTACCCTGGCTCACATTCCAATATCCATGGACATTGAGATGCTGATACGGCTCGATGCCTGCGGACTTAAGCATACAGGGCCAATAAATGCCGTGGGGCTTCAGGATATCTTTGGCAGTAATGTGCTGAACACAGGGCCAAAATTCCTTAAACAGCTCACCTTCCGGATACCCCAGGGCTGAAACATAGTTGATCAAAGCGTCAAACCATACATAGGTAACGAAATTTTCGTCAAAAGGGAGGGTGATTCCCCAGTTAAGCCGTGACTTTGGTCGAGAAATACAAAGGTCTTCCAGGGGCTCCCTTAGAAAGGAAAGGACCTCGTTCCTGTATCGCTCCGGCCTGATAAAATCCGGGTGGTTGTGAATATGGTCGATCAGCCATTTCTGATATTTGCTCATACGAAAAAAATAGTTGGCTTCTCTGATCACTTCGGGCTCCGTGAGGTGATCCGGGCACTTCCCGTCAACCAACTCCCGTTCCGTGTAAAAGCGCTCACAACCAACACAATATAGCCCCTCATAATCACTGAAATAAATATCACCATTTTCCTTCACCCGACTAAGAATCAATTTAACAGTTTCTTTGTGTTGGGGATCCGTGGTGCGAACGAAATAATTATTGCTGATATTCAACCTGGGCCAGAGGTCCCTGAACAGTTGGCTAATCCGGTCCACATATTCCTTTGGTGTCTGGTCGACTTTTTGGGCGGCGGCAGCAATCTTGTCTCCGTGCTCATCTGTACCGGTAAGGAAAAATGTCTTAGAGCCGAAAAGCATATGAAATCGGTTAAATACATCCGCCACAATCGTTGTATAGGCATGTCCAATGTGAGGCTCAGCGTTCACGTAATATATTGGTGTTGTTACATAGGATTTTCTGGGCACTGGTCTTAATGGTTACTCCTTTTTGATTTTTTTTTGAAGCGACCCTGCCGCATAAGATCACGGGCCGATATCTCTACCTCGTCCCCGGATTCCAATGCAATAGTAAGGGTTTCTTTTAGAACATTCTGACGGACGATTTTCCCCTCTCCGTCCTTTGTCCGGACTTTTTTTCCGATTTTAGGGAGACCCTTTTTAATCTTCTCATAGAATGCATGTTCATAGGTCAGGCAACACATCAACCTGCCGCACATACCAGATATCTTACTGGGGTTTAAAGAAAT
>JAIVXD010000394.1:0-2629 GCA_048636195.1 Anaerolineales bacterium | reverse complement strand
AACCACCCTCCGTCTTCGAGTCCTGAGCCCGCATCGGGCCAGTAACCTTTCATCAATTGAGGGCCCTTAACCCAAATCTCGCCCACCTCACCAAAAGGAACCTCTTCTCCCGTAACAGGATCCACGAGTTTCACCTCCGTATCGGGTACGGGCAATCCAACGCCAGGCCTGGTTGAGCTTGCAAAGCGGGTGACTTTCGAAAACACAGAAATATTTATATGGGTAGTTGGGCCGGTTTCAGTCAGGCCATAGCCTTCTGAAATGGGCATCTTTGTTTTCTCTTCCAGTTTTCGAGCCACCTCTGCCGGTAGCGGGGCAGCGCCTGACATCACCATTACCGGCATTCGCCGTATTTTAATTTCCGGTTGTGCCAGCTTTAATAGTTGAGTGGGCACCATGAATAGCAAAAATGGACGATATTCATTCATCACACCAACAATCGATTCGGTATCCCTCGGATCCGGAATCAGGAATATCCTGAGCCCCCAATAAATGCTTGACTGCATCAGGTAATGTCCCATTGCATGAAAGATGGGAATTGCCAACATGGAAGAGGCGCTCCCCCTGTAAGTGGGAAGGGGAGACATCATCCAGGGAAGCCCCTGAAGGATATTAGTAAACCTTTGAAAATGCGTGAGCATGACCCCTTTGGGCACACCGGTTGATCCGCCGGTAAAAGCAAGAATGGCAAGATCCTCGGTTGGATTAATTTCTACGTTCGGCGCTTCAGGTTCATGGTCTAAGATCAGTTTTCTCAATTGGTAGGTGCCTGTTGTATCCTTTATTTCTTGAGATTCGGACGGTGAGTAGTCTTCAAGCGATGTGATAATTATATTTTTTATCCTGGTTTCCGCTTTGATTGAGTTTATCAGTTTTAGATGGGTATTTAGACAAATGATTGTTTCAGTCCCGGATTCTTGTGCCTGGTGTTTTAATTCCGGTGCCTTCAGTATCGGGCTACATGGGACAAGCACGGCCCCGGCCTTAAGAATGGCAAAATCGCTGATAATGAACTGAGGACACGTTGGGAGAAAAACGATGACCCTGTCTCCTTTTTTGACCCCAAGATTCGCCAGGGCATTTGCCAGGGCATCCGACTGGCGTTTCAGTTCGTGATATTTCATTCGTCTCCCCAGATAATGATAGGCGTCTTTTCCGGGGAATTGCGCTGCCGCCTCATCGAGAATCGCAAATAATGGTTTATTCGGGTACTCAATGGTTTTTTGTAGCTTGAAAGGTCCGAGCTTATAGCTCTTGAGCCACGGTTTATCCGCATATGAGACCATTATTTTTCATCTCCGTAAATTTGGCTGATAACATCATCCAGGCCCAGTTCTCTCAGTTTTTCCGGAGTTGGCTTGCCCGTAGTTTTATCCCAATTGCGAAACTCGTAGTAGGGATCCAGATAAATTTCCAGGTTGTTAACGTGACCCGCGGCAGGACCATCGGGAAGGGGCTCTTCCAATAATCTTTTGGGCAGCGTATCGTCAGCGCGACTCAGACCCTCTCTTACATTAAAGGCCCTTTCCAGGTTATAAATTCTTTCGCCGGTTTTTCTAAATTCCTCGACTCCGAACTTCCAGCCGGTCAGGGCCGCAATGATGCCCGCCCATTCCTCGGTATCCAAAGTCATCCCCATGAACTTACAACATCCGGCAGCATCAAAAACCGTCAAAGCATCTTCCATGTCTTTGACAACCTTAGCCTCTTGCGGATTTTCCTGAAGCGGGTCCTCGATTTCGCTTTCTTCCACCACCAGGAACGGACTGGCAAGAAAAGTCGGACCCTGGACATAGGCGGTAACATGGTCACCGCCACGATTGGCGGTCGCAAAGGCCAAACCGGTAATCTTAGCTGCTCTTGAATCATAAGCAGGCAGTTCAAGGCCCTTTACATTCATGGCAAACCTTTCCGAGTCGTGGCCCAATCTCTGCGCCATGATCCTGGTTCCCTCAGCCAGAAGATCTCCTACACCCTCCCTTTTGGCAATCATGTGGACAAGCTCTATCATGGTTTCGGAATCGCCAAACTCTATTTCCATCCCCCCGGCATCATCCTTTTTCAGGATTCCTTTTTCAAAGCATTCCATGGTGAAGGCGATGGTGCTACCGCAGGAAACGGTGTCGAGGCCATAATCATTACAAAGATACCCGGCCATAGTAATCGCTTCCAAGTCTTGAACGTCACACATAGATCCAAATGTTCCGACGGTTTCATATTCCGGGCCTTCGCCTTTTCTACCGATGTTCGGGCCATTTCTGATTTCTGAAACCCGACCGCATTCGATGGGGCAGGCAAAGCAACCGGTCTGTTTCACAAGAACCTTTTCGCTTAAGGCCTCACCATTTATTTCGTCTGCAAAGGAGCATACACCTGTCTGCCAGTTTCTGGTGGGTAATCCTCCACACACATTGACCATGTCTAAAACCAGGTTTGTTCCATACGCTTTTAGACCCGCGCTTAAGATACTTTCGTTAAGTAGCTCGAATTGTTTCTTGGATACCTTCTGAAAAACCCCCGTGTCAGCAATGCTGATCTTTTTGGTGCCCCGGACTGCGATCGCCTTCAATTTTTTGGACCCCATGACAGCGCCTACGCCACATCTGCCGGCTGCCCGGTGAAGGTCATT
>JAIVXD010000393.1:0-2663 GCA_048636195.1 Anaerolineales bacterium | reverse complement strand
TCGCCTTTACGGCAAATCAAAGGTAACATCTCAATAAGTCTGAGCATTCCTACGGCTTCCCCCTTTTGCAAAGGGGATTGAGGGGGATTTTAATAATGCAGCCCGGATTTATTGAGAACTTACAATCAAAGGAGTTAAATATGGATAAAAGAACTTTTTTTACTAATAGAATGGCGGCCTTATTAATAGCAGGCTCACTGATTTTAACTGCAGGAGCAGCCCTGGCGACAAAGTTTACCAATAGTGATGCAAACCTTTCCAAAGTTGTTCTCAATGTGAGTAATATGTCCTGTTCCGGATGCATTTCAACTATCAAGGGCGCCCTTGCCGGTTATACAGGAATAAAGGATATTCTCGTGGATATAAGCGGTGGAAAAGCCGAAGTCTACTTTAACCAGAAAGAGCTCAAAGATGTGAGTGAGATTGAAAAGGCCATTACTGATAGCGGCTATCCGGCGAGAATCATGAAAACCCTTACTCCGGAAGACCTTAGGAATGAACGGGATATGGCCGCGTCCAAAGCAGAGTATTACATTGCCTCTGTGAGCGGGTATGATATCTCCAGGGCTGATTTTGCAATGGAACTGAACGCGGCAAGACAAAGAGTTCGTAAGGCCTATGGGGATGGTATCTTAGAAACTGCTCAAGGCCGGGCACTTGATAACAGGCTTAAGGCACAGGTAGCATCAAGGTTGATTGAGGAAGGCATTTTGTTGCAAGAGATCAAGAAGTCCGGTTATGAGCTAAATGAAGACATAATGAACAGTGAACTAGAAAAATACATTAAGAATAGCGGTAAAAATGGAAATGAATTTCAACAGTCGATAAAGGACGATGGATACGATTATGACTATTTCAAAAAGAGGTTCGAGACCAGGCTTTTGATCAATAGATATCTTGATGAAAAGGTGCTGGCCGGGGCGTCTACCCAGTATGAAAAGCAGCGCATGTTTGCATCCTGGTTCAAGAACTCCAAGCTCCTTGCCGAAGTGGTCTATTATGACAAGGATCTCGAAAATGCTGCCCGAAACCGTAGCGCTTCAGGCAGTTGCTGTGCAGCAAAATAAACAAAACCGAACATAATTATTGAAATGTAAAGGAGCCAAATATGTCGAAAAATCAAAAGAACAGCGTTGCGGAAAAGAGCGCTGAAAAAAAAGCCATTATCCTTGAAGCAAAAAGGAAAAGCCGCCTTCCGGTGCTGTTGGTTTCCGGTCTCGCCGTCTTGGTGATCGCGGCGGCTGCCTTTTTTATGACCCGTAATAATGGAGGGGAGACCGTTGCTGCCGAATCACCTAAAACCGACGCCTCCGCAACTTCAATTACCTATCCTGTTGAACTCTTTGCAGATGGGAAGGCCAGGCATTTTCGCCATAAAGTAGATGATGCCATTACCATCCAGTACTTTATCCTCAAGAGCTCTGATGGTGTCATACGCGCCGCCTTTGATGCATGTGATGTCTGCTGGCCGGCTGGAAAAGGATATCAACAGTCAGGTGACGTCATGGTTTGCCGGAACTGCGGCCGTAAGTTCGCATCAGTTATGGTGAATGAAGTCAAGGGAGGATGCAACCCCGCGCCACTTAACAGAAAAGTTGAGGATGGAAAAGTGGTGTTGCAGATTAATGACATCCTTTCGGGAAAACAATATTTCGATTTCTCAAAGCGGGGGTAAAAATGAATCTAAGAGACATTGCGTTTAAGAATCTCCTGCGTCGCAAGGCAAAGGCCTTATTCGTTCTTGCAGGCCTTGCCATAGGGGTGTCAACGGTGGTCGCACTGATAAGCTTTGTAGATGCAATGACCGAGAACATCAATCATAAACTTGAGAAATACGGGGCCAATATCCTCATTGTCCCAAAAACCGAAAACCTTTCGCTCACCTATGGCGGGCTCTCTTTGGGCGGTGTTTCGTTCGAGATGCAGGAAATCCGCGAACAGGACCTGGCCAAAATACGATCAATAAAGAACGCCGCAAATGTGGCAGGCCTGGGACCTATGGTTTTTGGTGTGGTCGATGTGGAAGGGAACAGAGTCCTGTTAGCCGGTGTTGACTTCGAGGCCAGCTGGATTCTGAAGCCATGGTGGAAGATTGATGGGACTATACCAGGCGAAAAAGGTGTTGTTTTGGGGTCTGAAACTGCCGCTGTTCTGGGTTTGAATCAGGGCAGCCCTGTGACCATAAGAGGGAGACAACTCATGGTTTCCGGAGTTCTGAAACCAACAGGATCCCAGGATGACCAGTTGATTTTCATGCCCCTTAAAACAGCACAGGCCATTCTGAACAAAGAGGGGCTTGTTTCTATGGCAGAAGTGGCTGCCCTGTGCAAGGATTGCCCAATCGATGCCATGGTAAAGCAGATTTCGGACGTGGTTCCCGGGGCCAAAGTCATGGCCATCCAGCAGGTGGTAAAGGGCCGCATGGAGGCCCTGGCCCAGTTCAAGAAATTCTCTTATGGAGTTTCTATCGTGGTCGTGCTGGTAGGCAGTCTCGTAGTCCTGGTAACCATGATGGGGAGCGTAAGGGAAAGGACGGAGGAGATCGGTATCTTCAGGGCTATCGGGTTTCGGAAAAGCCATGTCTTCAAAATCGTGCTCCTCGAGGCCGGGTTTATTTCTGCAGCGGCGGGCATTCTTGGCTATTTGGCCGGGTTTGCCGTCGC
>JAIVXD010000392.1:0-2684 GCA_048636195.1 Anaerolineales bacterium | reverse complement strand
ACAAGAAACTTCTCAAAAAGGCCTTGATCGACTATTTCGGAGTAGAACGGCCCATAGTCGGTTTTTCTGCCCTAAGCGGCAGGGAGGACTTATTTTCCTTTGCCAGGGAACTCAGGGACGAGGGAGTCCTCACGCTGCTTGCCGGGCCCCAGGCCGATGTAGATTATTTGGGGGAAAGGAATTGGCAGGAGCACCCCCACCGATTCAAGGGGCTCTCGAAGAACTTTACTTTCTCCTTACATGGACCTGCTGAGCAGGTCATTTATCTCTTACAAAATCTTGATGGAAATGGTTGGCAGGACACCCCGGGGCTCCTCTATTGCAGGCAGGATGGTGAAATAGTCAAAAACCTGCCAAAGACCTGGGAAGAGGAGTTTTTGAGGAAAGTACGGTGGGACAATATTTACACAATGGGGAAAGAAGGGCTGATTCCCTTTAAAATCAGCACCGGGCAAGTATTACAGCATATTGGGTGCCCCCATGCAGCCCGGGAGAGAATGGCCGAGATAGGCTACCCGGTTTCCCTGGCCGGGAAAAATGGACAAACGGTTAAGCTCCCTTTGAAAGGATGCAGCTTCTGTGATGTGGCGGTTGACAAGGGTTTTTACGGGGCATTGGATATGGAGACGGTAGTGAGTCAAATCCACTGTCTCCCCGAGCTTGCAGATGGCAGGAAGATTCCCTTCGAGTTGATCAACGAGAATCCCCTCCCCGGTCTCCCCCGCCTTCTGAATGAGATCAAAGGGAGGGGAATCAGGCCTTCTCAGATTAACCTCATATTAAGGGCAGACTGGTTTGTGATGGGGGAAAAACATTTGAGACAGGCCCTGGGTCTGGCCCGGAACATGGGAGTGTATATTCTCCTGAGCTCGGTGGGTTTTGAGTCCTTTGACGATGGGATATTGCGAAACCTCAATAAAGGGCTGAATGTTGATGCTAATCTGAGTGCAGTCCGCCTTATGAGGCAGCTCAAAGAGGGGTTCCCAAAGGAATGGGGATATGCCAGGGCCGACGGGGCCATTCATGGGTACATCCATCCAACCCCATGGGACACACAAGTGATTTCGGCCAACACCCAGAAGACGTTTGGCGCGTATGCTCTCCCCGCCGATATTCTCCCCGCGCATAGCACCCCGCTTATCATACATCACGCATCAGGGCTGGGGGACTGGATAAGGGAGATTGAAAGAAGGGAGCGAGTGCAGTTCAAAAGATATGGCTCGGTAATCGGGTGGTGGCGACCGGATAAGAAAATCAGTTGACAATACTGGCATCTTTTGTTCAAGTCACCTCTTTAGTGCCTGAACGAAAACCCCGTTCAGGCATGATTTTGGATTTTGGATTAAAAAAAGAAACCAATTTCAGTGGGTTTGGAATTTTCGAGGTTTTCGTTCAGACACTATTGAGAAACAGGGCGTGATTTAACCAAAAAGTAAAAAGAAAGGAAGAAAAGAATGGCTGCAACAAATGTAAAAGAGGTTTTCGAAAAAGTGACAGAGGTTTTTAATACGACTGCTGCTCAAGGACTGGATGCGGTGTTCCAGTTTGATATAACAGGAGATGAGGGCGGCATCTGGAATGTGATTGTCAAGGATGGCGTTTGTCAGGTCCAGGAAGGCACTCATGACGAGCCCACTGTGACTTTGACCATGTCTGCTGAAGACTGGCTTGCCATGGTAAATAAGGAGCTGAATCCCATGCAGGCATTTATGGGCGGGCAATTGAGAGTGAGCGGTGATATTATGCTGGCCCAGAGGATACCTGAATTATTTTCGTTTTGAACAGGGAGGGTAAGTTCTCAATTAATTCGGGCTGTATTAAGAAAATCCCCCTCAATCCCCCTTTGCAAAAGGGGGAAGGTTCGGAATGTCCGGCCTTAATGACAGGATTCAAAGGAGGAAACGAAATGGCTGATGTAATGGAAATTATCAAAGGAAGGCGCAGTATTCGAAAGTACCAGGATAAGGATGTACCGGATGAATCCTTGAACAAGATCCTCGAAGCCGTACAATGGTCCCCCTCCTGGGCAAACACCCAGTGCTGGGAAGTGATTGTTGTGAAAGACCCGGCTATAAAAGAGAAGCTTCAAGGGACTTTAATTAAGAACCCGGCCACAAAAGCCATGGTCCAGGCCCCTGTGGTCCTTGTGCTCTGCGGTAAACTGAAAAGTTCGGGGTATTTTAAGGATCAGGTCACTACCAAGTTCGGGGATTGGTTTATGTTCGACCTGGGTATTGCTACCCAAAGCCTTTGTTTGACTGCATACGATCTGGGATTAGGGACCGTGATTGTTGGGCTCTTTGACCACAACAAGACCAAAGAGATCCTGGGTGTGCCTGAAGACTACGAGGTTGTATCGATGATACCCTTGGGTTATCCTGCAAAGGATCCGGAAGCGCCGAAACGCCGTGAGATCAGTGAATTCACTCACTACGATAAATTTTAGATTCTCGCTTCCATGCCGCCTTTTGCCCTTACACGGGCAGGCGGCGGCATGGAAGCAGGCGAAACGACCTCAATGTTTATCTAAAAATTAAAAACCGTATCCAGTTCCTCGTCCGGAACGTCAAACACCTCATTGTGAGGTGCGAGCTTCTCAAGCTTAAAAAATTCAGGCAGCCGATCATCGGCCGCTGCCCTGCTCAGCAACAAATCGGTCAATCAACTGCCGTGCAATGGTGATC
>JAIVXD010000391.1:0-2685 GCA_048636195.1 Anaerolineales bacterium | reverse complement strand
CAACCGATATGAAAGTGTCTGCCTCCTGTCCCATCCCTTTTTCCAAACCGTGGATCCTCCCTTTGAGTCTGGCTGGAAAGCCATTGGGTATGCTCGGTATTGTTCCAAAAGATACCGAACCGTTGAGGGGAGGGAAAGAGGAGTTGATGTCAACTGTCTCAAACATCCTTGCAATGTCATTAGAGAATGCCCAGGAGTATCACAGACTCAAAGAGATGACCGTTACTGATGGTCTAACCGGAATTTACAACCGCACAGGGTTTAGAGACTTTATCCAAAGAGAGTTCCAAAGGGCAAAAAGGTATAATAAAACCCTTTCCCTCGTCATGATTGATGTAAATGGTTTTAAGCCGATTAATGATTCGCTCGGCCATCAAGCAGGGGATTATGTCCTCCGTGAGCTCGCCGCGTGCCTACAGAACTGCATAAGGAAAAGTGACATAGCGGCCAGGTACGGGGGAGACGAGTTTGCAATCCTTCTTCCGGAAACTGAAATGGGGGAGGCGGAAGTACTGGTGAAAAGGGTTCTGCGCGATCTCAAGGATCATGCCTTTGAATGGGAGTCTGAAAGGATCAAGGTGGAGGTAAGCCTTGGAATTTCCACTACCGATGAGCTTAAGAAAGGTGAAGGGGAGAAAGAGCTCATTCAAAAAGCCGACTCCAGGCTCTACATTGCAAAGCAGTCACCGGATTTTTCCTACCAAGTGTCAACAGTGGCATGAGGTCCTTCCGAAAACGCCTCCGGATCGCAAGAACCTCCATAAAAATACCTCAGCACTCTTTACCGTTCCCGAATTCTTTGCACCCACGTCTTTAAGGTTTATGATGGTGACACACGGCACTTTCAAACAAGATGTGAAGAGTGTTAGCAGGGTCCGGTTGAGATCTCTGGTAAAACCCATATTCTAGTGAAGCTCCGCCTCAAACCGACGAGGCACGATGGCGTTATGAAAATCCTAAATTTTAATATCGAAATCCTAAACAAATTCTAATATCCAAATTCCTAATGTTCTAAACCTAAATGCCTTTGCCCAGAACAACTCAGTTTTAGGATTTTTGAATTTTGATCATTTGAATTTTGATATTGTTTAGAGTTTAGGGTTTCGGATTTCGGATTTCAAAGCTCCTTAAAAATCTTGGTTTCATTTCAATGAAAAAACTTGACATAAATTTTAAGATCTTAGCCTATAAAGACACCTAGTTTTTCACATCATATCTTTATCACTTGCTTCAATAGCCCGGTCGATCTCTGCCTTCAATTGTGCTGGCAGCCCTGGAATATCCACATTCAAAAAACCACGGACGATTGTGGATGTGGCCTCGTCTTCATCAAGGCCCCTCGACATCAGATAGGCGATCTCTTCCTGAGCTATCTTTCCGACAGCCGCTTCATGGGACATCTCCACACCTTCGACATATCCTTCCAATTCCGGGATTGCGCGCATTACACCCCCATTCAAAATAAGTCCCTTGCACTCTAAGTGGGCTTTGATACCTGGCACTTCACCTATCAGATGTCCCCTTGCGATGATATCTCCCCCATTACTGATGGTTCTGGTTACAATTTCAGCCCGGGTTCCGGGTTTTTTCAGAAATATTCGACCTCCGACATCGTATTCGGAGCCTGGGCTCCCCACAATAATACTGTAAAAACGGGCAACAGCATCTTCTCCGGCCAGATATGTAACCGGATACATCTGGAGGGATTTGACAGGTTTCATGCAAATATAGTTGTTCAGGAACAGACCCCCGGCTTCAACCTGGGCTACCGAACGCGGACGTACTACCATATCTTCTGCCCAATTATGGATCATTGTGAAACTCAGCTTGGCATTTTTTTTCACAAAAAACTCGGATATTCCAACATGTGCGCCCTTTTTGAGGTGAGGTGAAGTGGCACATCCCGTTATAATATGAAGCTCTGAGTCCTCTTCTGCAATGATGATATTATGGACAGTCTGCTGTAGACCATCCTTTTCCAGATAAAGGCAGGCCTGAACAGGATAAACGCTTTTGCTCCCTGGCAGGGCACGAATTACGTAACCATCATGGAGGTCCAGTTCTGCGGCGGCGGTATATTTGTCTGTATCCACCTGAACAAGTTTCCAGTAGTAATCCCGGATCCATTCATGCTCTTCCAGTGCCCGCCGGATTGGGATTACCTCAACGCCCTCCTGCTTCGTACCGCAATGGACCACTGTAGTATCTTTCTGGAAATAGGTCCCAACCCGTTCTTTCTGGGTTATGTCCATCCCTGCCATCATCAATTGCTGTTCTTCTTCCTCAGGAAGCGCGCAAAGGTCTTCGTCGGCAAGGTACTTGTGGGGCACCGGCGCCTTTTCAAATTCATCCAGATTGATATCAGGCCCGATTAATGCCTTTTTCCCTGAGGCCTTTGCCGCTCTTTCCTTTAGCTCGTCTATGCTATACATCTCACACACTCCTCATACCCGGATTTTCCGATGCATGTCAGAATTTCAGCCGGATTACTCACACAGCTCAACATGCCGTCAAAGAGTACCTGCCCTTTGTCCGCAGTCACGTAGTCCAGAATATACCCGGTATGGGTTATGATGAGCCCCATTTTAGTGCGCTCTATCTTTCGCTGCATCCTGGTTTTTTTCTTTTGATCAGACGATTCTCCATCCCTTTGAAGCAGGCCGGCAATAATCTCGCCAACAAGGG
>JAIVXD010000390.1:0-2687 GCA_048636195.1 Anaerolineales bacterium | reverse complement strand
GGGACGGTTTCGACCCGATTCGTCGACTTCTCCCAGGCGCATTTCCACACACTCCAACCCGGAAACCCGGCCTTCCTTTCCAAGAAAACGGACGGGACCCGTAAGGGTCTGAATGGATATGCCCTGGGCCAGGGCAAATTTCTTTTCCTCCTCCCAGGCAGGCATTTCATTTTCGGATCTGCGGTAGAGGATGGTCACTTTTTTGGCCCCCAGCTTGCGGGCAGTCACGGCGCTGTCCATGGCTGCATTACCGCCCCCGATCACCACCACCCGGTCCCCCAATGTGATATCACAGTCCCGCTGCTCTATCAGGGCTATGCTAACTTCCCGCAGCAGATCCAGCGCCTGGATTATACCGGAGAGTTCTTCTCCTGGCAGGCCAAGCTTGTATGGGAGGCTGGTTCCAGTGCCTATAAAGACCGCTTTATATTGTTCCAGCAATGAGACAGGATTGTCGATGGGGTGTTGCGTATGGATTTTAACGCCAAGGGACTGTATGTATTTCACCTCCTGCGTGACAACTTCTTTGGGAAGACGATACGCAGGGATGCCATACATAAGGACTCCTCCCGGATGTGACTCGGATTCGAAGAGGTCTACATCATACCCAAGGCGTTTTAAAATGGCAGCCGCAGAGAGCCCGGCAGGTCCAGAACCCACTACTGCTACTCTAATGGTTTTTTCCCGTAGTGACCTGAGCGGCTTGGGACCTTTCTCCATCTCCTGGTCTGCGGCAAATCGTTGCAGACGGCCTATCTTAATAGGCTTGGCCAGCTCAGAAGAACTGCACTGTCCTTCACACAAAAGACTTTGGGGACAGATTCTCGCGCAAATTCCGGCCAGGATATTGTCTTCTTTGATTACCTTGATGGCGCCGGTAAAATTGCGTGAGGCGATCTGGCGAATGAATTTGGAAACGTCTATCCCGGCAGGACAGGCTTTGGAGCAGGGGGCATCCTCGCACTTGATACACCGGGACGCCTCGGTCACGGCCTCCTGGGGCGAAAATCCAGGCTGTAGTTCTGCAAAGGCCTTTGCAAGATCTTGATAGCGCATGGCTGAATTCTTTACTTTATGTATTCGCTGCTTCTCGAGGCCGGCATATCAGTACTGACAACCTCTTTATCGCCAATTACCAGGGACTGATCGAGAATATCTATAGCTTCATCTATCTGTTCCTCTGTAATAATCAGCGGTGGAGCAATGACGAGGGTGTCATACCAGGGTAGCATGTATAGGCCGTTATTCATGGAATCGGCGGCGATTTTCACTGTCATGAGAGCCTTTCCGCTGAGTTTGTCAGCTTTTACATCAAATGGTTCTTTGGTTTTCCGGTTCTTCACGATTTCAAGTGCCCAGAAGTGCCCGATGCCCCTTACGTCGCCGATACATTCGTGGTTTTCGGCCAGTTCATAAAGCTTCTCCTGGAGATGTTTGCTCGTCTTTTGAGGAAGACCCGACTCCATCAGTTTTTTGTATTCAGACACTGCCGCAGGTATGGGGGAAGCGGCAAGAGGATGGTATGCATATGTATGCCCGTGGCAAAAGAGAGCTTCTTCAAAAAAATCCGAGACACCTTGCGTTGACGCTGTAATCCCAACAGGCGTATATGCCCCGGTAGAGCCTTTTGCCGTGGTCAATATATCAGGGATGACATCCCAGTGTTCCAGTGCAAATGCCTTTCCTGTCCGGAACCAGCCGCTCATAACTTCATCCGCTATAAGTAAAATCCCGTTTTCGTCACAAATTCTCCTTAATATGGGAAAATATTCCGGCGGTGGTACGATCCGCCCGTTTGTGCCCACAACCGGCTCTACGATCATGGCGGCTACATTGCCTTCTTCCTTAATCATGTAATCCAGATACCTGGCGCATTGAACATTGCACTCAGGATATTCCAATGCAAAGGGGCATCTATAGCAGTAGTTGTCTGGAGCAAAACGTACCCCTTCTATGGTGCATCGTGCCTGCTCAGAAAACCACCTTCTCGGATCCCCTGTAAAAGCAGCTCCGGCCGAAGTGGCCCCATGATATGAGTGGTATCGGGAAATAATTTTGTAAGCGGGCGCTTTAGACTGCCTGACCATCTTAAGGGCTGCTTCGTTTGCCTCGGTTCCGCTCGTGGAAAAAAAGAACTTGTCCAGACCTTCGGGCATAACAGAGCGCAAGGCCTCCACAGCAGCCATTGCTGACTCATTTGCAAACGCAGGGGCTACATAGGGCAATTTCTCTGCCTGTTTTATAATCGCTTCAATAATGGCCTTGTTCTTATGGCCAAGATTTGAACACATCAATTGAGAGGAAAAATCAAGGTACGGTTTACCCTTGTCATCATATATGTATACCCCTTCTGCATCCTTTATCAGTATAGGGGTTTTCCATGCTTTCTGCCGGTTCCACGTACCATATGTATGTTCAGTGAATTCCTCAATCATATTATTCATCGAATTCCCTCCTCTAATGGCATTAATGCTAAGGTCTTAAAATTTATGTCAAGTTTTCTAAAAATACAGACCTCGTTAAGTGGTTAAGTAGTTGTTCTCGTTTGTTTTTGTACAGTTTGCATGAAAATTGGACACTCGTAGAATTCAGGAATTCAGGAATTCAGGAATTGAAATATGAATCTTTTCCTTATCTTAATCCCTCAATCCCTAAATTCGCAATTCCTCAATTTGGCTCCATATAGC
>JAIVXD010000389.1:0-2701 GCA_048636195.1 Anaerolineales bacterium | reverse complement strand
CCATATAACCATTATGATGAGGACTGAAACAACCCTGAACCTTGAACTGTGAACCTGACAACCTGAATATTTACAGATAAATAACTGATCGTCTTGGAAAACATTTTGACATTGGGGTTTTGGATTTGATTTGTCATTTGACTTTATTCCATAGTGCATCACAAATCACTATCTAACACGCATAGCAGCGCTGGGACCACCCCGCTCCTGCAGGATGATTTAAGGGATTAATCAAATTACTATCCCTAATTCTGCTTCCACCCCATAAAGCTATTGACTGTAAACGCCTATCGGGTTAAAATCCTAAGTTGAAATCCAAAAGTCATGGGGAGGGCTAATCATGGAGGAGATACTCAAAGGGAAACGAATTCTAATCGTGGACGACGAGGCTGATATACTGGAGACGCTGGAAGAATTGCTGGATATGTGTCTTGTTGATACCGCCCCAAATTTCGATAGTGCTAAGAAATTTCTTAACAAAAACACCTATGATGCGGCCATCCTGGATATTATGGGGGTCAGGGGCTACGATCTCTTGAAACTCACCAAAGAAAAAAATGTCCCTGCCTTAATGCTCACAGCCCACGCCCTCAGTCCGGATAACCTGGTAAAGTCTATAAGAGGGGGCGCCCAGTCTTATGTGCCCAAAGATAAAATAGCTGATATCCCAATGTTTCTGGCCGATATACTGAGTTCCAGTGAAAAAGGGATTAAAAAAGAAGGCACCTGGTTTGCCAACCTCAAGCCATTTTTTGACAAGAAGTTCGGATCCGGGTGGAGGAAAGAGCACAAAGAATTCTGGCAGGACTTTGATGAGACATATCATGTCTCAAAAGAGGACGTTGAAAAGCTTATGTAGCTGTTACTACTCCGGTTATCCGGTTCAGAGTTTATTGTTCAGTATTGCTTGACAAAGGAACTTTGACAGAGAACTTTGCGCCTTTTCCCTCTTCACTCTCAAGTGATATCTGCCCACCCATATCCTCTACCAAAGCCATCACACCAGCCAGGCCCAGGCCATGTCCCCTGACAGTATAAACACCTGAACCATCTATCTGGAAATAGCTCTCAAATATCTTTTTGTGATAGACTGAAGGTATTCCCTCCCCATCATCCTTTACAAGAATGACAAGATAGTCCTCCTTTCTATCAATATCCAATATCACCCGGTTTTTTCTATATTTTAAGGCATTGTTCAGCAGATTTCTCAAGATCTGTATTAACTTTGCTTCATCCTGACAGATCTCCTGGCACCAGAGTCTTTCATCAATATGCAGCAGAACCCCTTTTTCTTCCAATATTTCTCTAAATCGCGCCAGATCGGCACAGCTTTTTATCCTTTCTGCGGCCCCGGAGTCAGCCAGATCAAAAATCTCCACCAGGGTCTGCCCGATCAAATCTGAAAGGCTGAAATTTGTAATATCAACAATCCCCTTTCTGGACCGTCCCAGTTCGAGGGCATCATTCACCAGTGTTTTAGTAACCTTGGTATTTCTCAGTACTCTCACTAAAACTTTTTCCTGTTTTTCTGTAAGGGGCCCATATTTTTCCACTCTTCTCAATAACGATACGATACCGGCTTCTATCACTGCAAGGGGAACCTTAAGGTCATGTATAAGAAGGTCAGTTTTGACTCTCCTTCGGTCTGGGTGAAAATCTTCTTTAGGTCCAGAATCAATATTTACCGAAACCTGTCTTGATTCGGATTGGTTGTATGGCGCTTTTACCTTTTCGGAAGAACTGGCTCCATTCTTTCTGAAAAATTTAAACATATCAATTACCTGCTAAAATAATATCAAACAATACTAAAAACAATGCCCACATAGCCCACAAAACTGGTATCAGGCCTTATGTCATAGCTGGTGTAATATAATATTTTCTCTGCTCTTTTTGCACCCAATTTTTTTGTGGCCTCAATCGCAGCGCCTGCTGCTCCGGAACAGCAGGCATTATGGTTCTCAAGTGATTCCTGAATAACACCTTGTCCGTCCATTTCAAGCATCAGATCCACAACCTGCTTATCGTTCCTGTTTTTGACCCACTCGACGGCCTCTTCGCCCGCACCTTTTGGAACATAGCCGTAATTGTAGCCATAATGAGTAAGGTCAGTAGACCCTATAATAATGGTTTTGCGACTCAGGTTTTTTGCTATTTCAACTGCCTTTCCGGCGATCTCCAAAGAAGTGAGTCTTGGCGGTGCACCAATAGGGACAATTTTTGTCTTGGGGAAAAAGTATTTTATGAACGGCAACTGTAATTCTATTGTGTTGTCCGGCTCATAGTGAGAGGATGTTTCAACAGTAAAGGGGAATTCCGCTGTTAGTTTTGTCGCAAGTTCAGTGTCTATTTCCAAATCACCAAGAGGCGTAGCCCAACGGCCCCGCTCCATAATGAAGTTACCACTCCCGGGGTGCAAGTGCCGGCCAAAGATGATACAGGTATCAGGCTGGGTGTGC
The DNA here is from genome assembly GCA_048636195.1 of Anaerolineales bacterium. Lineage (GTDB taxonomy): Bacteria > Desulfobacterota > DSM-4660 > Desulfatiglandales > Desulfatiglandaceae > 4484-190-2. The sequence continues at coordinate 245 of JAIVXD010000389.1, read as the reverse complement.
TGGCTCAGACATTTGATCACGTTACATGCGATCTTCCCGGAATAAAACCATCCGGCATGGGGGACAATACCGCCCACTGCATCTCCATCTTCAGGACAAGGCTGGCCGGCCTCTGAAAACTCATCAATGCTCGTCCGGCATTCCGATTCATTCCCGGGATACCATGAACCGGCAAAATCAGACCTTCTTACCTCTTTCATGGGTGTCACCCCCTTTATGATTGACGATTTTTTATTGGCGATTGA
>JAIVXD010000388.1:0-2705 GCA_048636195.1 Anaerolineales bacterium | reverse complement strand
AAGTCCTTTTTACATGGATTTAGGAATTTAGGGATTCAGGAATTACGAATTATTTAAGCTTGTTATCAGAATATTGAATTGGAGAATCCTGTAAATTTTGACTTTTTACGAATCCATCAAGTCTCCCTTTCTAAAACTGCAAGCAAGCCTATAAGGTGGGCTGGCATTTAGTCTCCTTGACCACATGCAGCTTGGTCTCTCCCTGTAAACCCTTTAATGGAGCCTCAAAAGATTTTTTGATTATGGTGTCCTTATCAATATAATGATAAACAGAATCGGATATAACCACCTCGTCCCCTTTGGCTGCGGATTGAATGCGCTGGGTGATGTTTACGGCTGAGCCCACAATCCCATACTTGGCCCTGGATTCAGAGCCAATATTTCCCACTACAACTTCGCCTGTGTTTACGCCAATACCCATCTTAAGTTCAGGAAGCTCTTTTTCCCCCATCTCCCCATTGAATTGCTCCATACTTCCCTGCATTTCAAGAGCGCAGCATACGGCCCGATATATCACGGGCTCAACAGGACCTTCGAGAGGATCAAAAAAGACAAGCATGCCATCGCCAAAAAAATCCACAATTATCCCTTGATGCTTTTGAGCGATTTCTATTATGTGAGAAAAATAGTGATTTAAGATGCTAATTGTCACCTCGGGGCTAAGGGATTCCGACAGAGGCGTAAAACCCCGAATATCAGACATTAAAATGGCAACCTTGCGCTTTTCCCCGCCCAGGCGGCTTGCTTCCGGACGGCGCATCAGGTCCCTGGCAATCTCCTGGTCCACGTACCGTCCGAAGGTATTACTAATAAAATCCCTTTCTTTCAAGCCTTCAACCATGGTGTTGAAGCTGCGTGTCAATTGAGCAATTTCATCCCTGCCTCTTGCAGAAAGAGGGTCAACGTAATTGCCTCCTGCCACTTGTTCCGCTGCCTGAGAAATCTCCTTTATCGAGCGGGCCATTTTCCCTGCAACAAATCTAATGATCAATAAGATAAATACAATAGAGATGGTCCCGGCCATAGCGTAATAAAAGCGAAATTTTACTATGGGAGCCAAAATTCTTTCGCCGGGGGCAAACATTACAATAAACCATGGGGCCTGTTTAATCCTGTAAAAACCGCTTACTAAATCCGGAGGATGTCCAGGGCCAAGATAGGTTCCAAATGGCTTTTCTTTCATATTTTCCAGTACAGCCAATTCAACGGGATCGTTCGTTTCTCCAAGTTGGGTACGACCTTCCATCGCTTTAGTATGAGCTAAATACCGACCTGATTGATCCACCAGACAGGCCAACTCACTTTGCCACCAGCCTAACTTTATAATATCCTGCATGAGGTAATCAAAACGGAGCGAAACTTCCAGCCGGCCAACCAGGCTGTCTGATTCATCCTTAAGATCTGAAATCAGCGTAACTGTTTCTTTCCCTGTTTGTGCATCGTAACGTGGGGGAGTTATTTCTGATATTCTCGCCCGTTGAAAGCCCATCATTCCTCTTCCGGACATATGAGGTCCACGACTCATCATGGGCATATGTTCTAACCTATTTTCAAACCACTCCAGATTGACTTTTGTGACCCCTTCCAGTTCTTTTAACTGATTAATAAGCCATTCCTGGATCGCAAAATCTCCTCTGTAGGTGCTCGTTTTATGGAACATATTAATCCACTCAACCGGTAGGTTTAGTCTCATATCTATATGGTGAGCAGCACGCTGCATTTTGAGTATAGCGGCTTCTCGCCACTCATCCAGCATAATTCCCCTTGCATAGAGAAAACCAACAAAACCGGTAAGAAAAAGGAGCAAAGCCACGGGTAGTAACAGAAAAAGGGCAAGACGTTGTTGTAAACTTTTAATCATGATGAAGTTTCCATACGCAATTTAGTTTTTCAGCCGCCATCCCTTCCACAGCCCGTAGATCGCGGGAACCACAATCAGAGTTAGTATGGTGGCGCTTACCATACCCCCCACCATGGGGGCAGCTATGCGCTTCATGACCTGAGAGCCGGTTCCATGGCTCCACATGATGGGCATGAGCCCCGCCGTAGTGGTAATGACGGTCATCATTATAGGCCGCACCCGCAGCGCCGTGCCTTGCTCGATAGACTCGTATAAATGGCCGCGATTGAATCTCTCTCCATGCTGATCTTTAAACTTCTGGTATGAAAGGTCCAGGTAAACCAGCATCACTACCCCAGTCTCAGCAGCAACCCCGGCCAGGGCAATAAACCCCACTCCTACGGCCACACTCATGTCATAGCCTAGAAGATACATAAGCCACAGACCACCGGTGAGAGAAAAGGGTACACTCAGCATGACAATGAGGCTCTCGCCAATATTCCTGAAGTTGAAGTAAAGCAAGAGGAATATGATGATCAGGGTCAGCGGCACAACGATCATAAGACGCTTCTGCGCCCTCACCATGTACTCGTACTGCCCACTCCATACCATGCTGTAGCCAGGCGGCAATTTGATTTCATCCGCTACCACCTTCCGCGCCCTTTTCACATAGGTCCCCACGTCAATGTCTCTAATGTCTACGTAGACCCAGGCATTGTTCCGTGCATTCTCGCTTTTGATGACAGGCGGACCCTTGACGATACGAATATCGGCCAATTGAGTTATAGGTACCTGGGCGCCCGTTGGAGTGGGAACCAGGATGCGCCGCAATTTTTCCGGCGTATCCCTGAGTTCGGAGCCATAG
>JAIVXD010000387.1:0-2721 GCA_048636195.1 Anaerolineales bacterium | reverse complement strand
GATAGGAATTATCACGGCTGGATATTCGGAGCCCTGGGATTTGTGTACTGAGATCGCATATGCCAGAATAATCTCGTCAAGGTCGGTAAAATCATAGGGTACATCCCGCCCGTCAAAAGAGATGGTTACCTCCTGGTTCTCAGGGTCTATCCTTGTGATTCTTCCGATATCCCCGTTGAAGACCTCCTTATCGTAGTTGTTTTTGACCTGCATGACCTTGTCATTGATACGAAAGTTCCTGTTACCCCTTATCACCCCGTCTTCTCTTGGATTAAGCGCCTTTTGCAGTTCCGCGTTGAGGTTCCCGGCCCCCACCGTGCCCCTGTGCATGGGAGTAAGCACCTGGATGTCATCTACGGGATCAAGTCCAAAGCGACGGGGCACGCGCTCCTTTACAAGCTCAAGGATTATTCTTAGCACCTCTTCAGGTTCTTCCTGCTCGATGAAATAGAAATCGTCTTTAGGCCCTGAAGGTTTAAGTGATGGTAGAATGCCTTTATTGATCTTGTGGGCGTTGACGATGATCAGGCTCTCTTTGGCCTGCCGGAAAATCTCGTTCAGCTCAACAACAGGCACTGCGCCGGATGCGATAATGTCCCTGAGTACGTTTCCGGCCCCGACAGAGGGGAGTTGGTTTACGTCCCCCACAAGGATAAAGGTAGCTTTTGGTGGAATGGCCTTTAGGAGGTGGTGCATGAGGATGGTATCGATCATTGAGGCCTCATCCACAATCAACAGGTCGCAACCTAGCGGGTGTTCCTCGTTTTTTTGAAATCCTCCTTTTTTAATGCTGTACTCCAGCATCCGGTGAATGGTCTTGGCCTCGTGACCGGTAGTTTCGCCCATACGCTTTGCAGCCCTCCCTGTTGGGGCAGCCAGCATGATTCTTACCTTGAGTTTTGAGAAGATTTTGAGGATAGCGGTGATGATGGTGGTTTTACCTGTCCCGGGGCCACCCGTAATTACCATTACTTTGTTTTCTGTGGCGCATTTGACAGCCTCGATTTGTTTTTCAGCCAGGGTGATGGACAATTGTTTCTGAACCCATTCGATAGCCTTGTTTGTTTTGATGTTACGGATGGATTTTGGTGCATTGATGAGGATCTTCAAACGATTGGCGATACTGCTCTCTGATACATGAAATTTAGCAAGGTAGACCGCTTTATGATTTCCCCCGAACATCTCCAAGCCTTTCAGGTCTTCAATAACGATCCGGTTGTCAAGATCAATAACCCCCAATGCTTGAATGATTATCTCGCTATTGACCTGAAGGATCTCCTGGCATTTCTCTATCAATGGATCGTAGGGATAATAGACATGGCCGTCATCTGATAATTGATTCAAAACATAGAGTATCCCCGCCTCAGCCCTTAATTCAGAATTTTTGTCGAAACCCAATTTTTCGGCAATATTGTCTGCTGTGATGAAGCCGATACCGAAAATATCTGTGGCAAGTCGATAGGGATTTTCCTTTACCACCTGTATAGACCGATCCCCGTACTGTTTGAAGATCTTGGTGGCATAACCTGAGCTGACACCATGAGTCTGCAAAAAAAGCATCACCTCACGGATCTCTTTCTGGTCGTCCCAGGCCTTCTTGACCATCTGGACTCTTTTTTTGCCAATACCATCTACTTCGGCCAGCTTCTCAATCTCTTCCTCTATGACATCGAGCGTCTCTTTCCCGAATCTCTTGACGATCCTCTTGGCCATAACCGGGCCGATACCCTTGATGAGACCGGACCCCAGATATTTTTCGATCCCATAGACAGAGGCTGGGACCGTGGTTTTGTAATGGACTATCTTGAATTGTTCACCGTATTTGGGATGATTGGACCATTCCCCCCGCATCTTTATAATTTCACCGGGCATTGGGGCCATCAGGTTGCCAACGATGGTCACGAGATCCCTCTGACCATATACCTTCAACTTGGCAATGGTGAAACCATTTTCATCGTTAGTATAGGTGATTCTTTCGATCTGGCCCTGGAGATCAGCAAGCATATCCGTTTTTTATATTTCAAGCCCTTCGAGTAAAATTATGAAAAAGCCCTCACCAGGACAATGTACTCCCAATGAGGGCTTGATACCAATTCTTTTCTCAATAATTATTAAACTGCGTCCTTCAAACCTTTCCCTGGTACGAACTTAGGGACCTTCTTCGCCTTGATTTTGATCTCTTCGCCTGTCTGTGGATTTCTCCCTTTTCTGGCCTTTCTTTTGATCACCTTAAAGGTTCCGAAACCAACCAGTGTAACCGTATCCTTCTTTTTCAACGCCTTGGTGATGGTTTTAAAAACACAATCCACTGCCGCCTTTGCTTCTTTTTTAGTGCCCACAACTTTTGCCACCTCATTCACTAAATCCCCTTTGTTCATGCTCTTTTCCTCCTTTTTAATAATTAGTAAAGTACCTAACTCATTTATTTTTCTACGATGTTTTTTACTTTCGGAGAGTAATCACTCACCTCTGAAACAACATCTGAAAGTTCATGATATTCTTTAGTCCTATGGCACAGAGGTATTTGCCTAACAGACCGGTTTTCTTTCGCGAAGCGTGCTTTTCCTTTCTTCTGTCGGTGCCTCTTGCAGGGTCCAGTTGGTCTGGCTGTGCTCATCCGTTTTCTTGATCAGTAGCCAGTTCTTCTCCCCCTTCCTTTTCATTTTGACAAGGGTAAAGTCCCCTTTGAGTATTTTTCCGCAAAGCTGAAGATCAATCTTC
>JAIVXD010000386.1:0-2722 GCA_048636195.1 Anaerolineales bacterium | reverse complement strand
TTTTAAGGGAATAGTAAAAATGAAGACCCTATGCACTTGATGCTCTCATAGTATCGCCGGGGCTTGGTAAACCGGTCGCCCCTGCCGGGCGTACACAAACGGATCAACTCTGATCCAAAAAGCCGGCGCTTTTTGTCCAGGTTATCCGCAGCCAACCCGTGGGTTATGACTTCTTACTTGGCATCAGAGCCTTCAATATTCTATTATTTGCCTTATATTTTCTACCAACTTTGATCAAAAGGTTAAGCTGTTGTAATTCCTTCAAGTCTCTGAGGACAGTGGCTCTGTTTACGGTAGCATATTTTTTTGCAACATTAGGCGTCAATTTTATTATCTGGTCAACATCAAATTCTTGGTTGATTGGCATTTCAAGGATTAATTCTCGTTTCCTCTTGAAGGCAGTTTTTTTTGTGTATTTTATGTCTGCGAAAGTCTCATAGATATGATAATGCCAGAATATTGAGAATTGGCTCTCTTGTATAACACTTAGATTTTCTTTAAGGCCATCACGGAAGCCTTGAACCGCATATTTAATAAGGGGGGTATCCACTTGACGCAAGTGGCCACTACATATAGTGTAGTGAGTTATGAAAAATTACCCCACTGCAGGAATCGACTATCCTCGTGATTTTCAAGAGTTTGATCGCTGGTTTAAGGACGATCCGACTTGCCGAAGATATATTTTCCGGCTTCGGTGGCCCGAGGGATATCAATGCCGGCACTGTAAAAGTCAGACAGCTCCCTGGGTAACGTCACGTAGTTATTTGCATTGCCGTGACTGTGGAAGGGAGAGTTCAATTATTGCAGGTACTGTGTTTGAGGGTACACGCAAGCCATTGCGTATTTGGTTTCAGGCCATGTGGCTTATTACAAGCCAAAAGTACGGTGGTAGCGCACTTGGTCTACAGCGCACGCTCGGCTTAGGGAGTTACCAAACGGCATGGGCTTGGTTGCATAAATTGAGACGAGCTATGGTCGCTCCAAATCGTAAGCAACTGCATGGATCTGTAGAAGTTGACGAAACCTATATTGGAGGTTCTGAAAAAGGTGGCAAACGTGGGCGCGGCACCGAGAACAAAGATATAGTGGTAATAGCGATTGAAGTGTTATCACCGAAAGGATTCGGGCGTGTCCGAATGAGGCGAATACCGGACGTATCGGGAGAAAGTCTCGTACCTTTCATTTGTGATGAAGTCCAAACAGGATCAGAGATTTTGACTGATGGTTGGGGTGGCTACAATGACCTAAAGAAGTACGACTTTTCTCATAAGAAGATTATTCTTTCGAAAAGCGGAGACCCGGCGCATGTACTCATGCCAGGTGTACATCGAATTGCATCGCTATTAAAACGTTGGTTGCTCGGTATTCATCAGGGTGCGGTTAAAGGAAAACATCTTGATTATTATCTTGATGAGTATACGTTCCGATTTAATCGACGAACATCAAAATCACGAGGAATGTTGTTTTACAGGCTTATGCAGCAGGCAGTTATGACAGAAACTGTCCCATACCACCGACTTGTAGACAATGACCACAATATATAGTGGGTGCTTGCGTGAAGTGGATACCCCCCTAATTTTATAAGGTAAAAAAGACCATGGCCTATACGCAAGAAAACAGACTAATTGCAATCGACACCCCTTTGGGCACGGATGTGCTGCTTCTTGCAGGATTCCAAGGAATAGAAGGCATCTCCAATCTTTTCAGCTTTGAACTCGACCTCATTTCAGAAAATAACAACATAACATTTGAAGACATTATCGGGAAAAACGTCACGGTCTCCATTATCCTGGCAGATGGAGACAAACGTTTTTTTAACGGTATAATATCCAGTTTTTCACAGAGAAGGGGCGGCGGCGAAGCCGGAGGTGATTCGCATTATGCAGCTACCGTGGTTCCATGGTTCTGGCTGCTCACAAGGACAGCGGATTCGAGAATATTTCAAAAGCTTTCAGTACCGGATATAGTAGAAAAGATATTTACCGAAAAAGAGTTTTTAGATTACAAGCTCCTTCTCAATGACAGCTACGATAAAAGAGACTACTGCGTGCAGTACAGAGAAACTGATTTTAACTTTATTTCCCGCCTTCTGGAAGAAGAGGGCATATCTTACTTCTTTGAGCACGAAGAAAAAAAGCATACGCTGATTCTGGCTGATGCCTCTGATAAATTCAAGCCCTGTCCAAAACAGGAATCTGCACGGTATCAGATCAGCGCCGGTGGTTGGTTGGAGGAGGACGTGATAACCAGCCTTGAGTGGATGCAGGAAATCCAGGTCGGCAAATATACACTCAATGACTATAATTTCGAGATACCGGGCATGTCTCTGAAGGTCGACGCTCCCAGTCAACAGACCTTGGGGCCGGGAGAGCGCGAAGTATATGATTATCCGGCCGAATACACCAAGAAGGCTGCCGGAGAACGGTTGGCCAACATACGCATGCAGGAGGAAGAGGCCAAAATCACTACTGTGACCGGCTCAAGTGATTGCAGGGCATTTACAAGCGGATACCGGTTTGATCTTCTGGAGTATTTCCGGGAGGATATGAACAACAAACCTTATGTTATGACATCCGTCAATCATGGGGCAACCGAGCCAGTGGGGGGCTCTGGACAGGGGTCGGGACAATCGTATGCCAACAGTTTTACCTGTATTCCCTTTGATGTACCGTACCGCCCTCCCAGGCTTACCCCAAAACCGGTGGTAGAAGGCGCTCAGACG
>JAIVXD010000385.1:0-2732 GCA_048636195.1 Anaerolineales bacterium | reverse complement strand
TGAGAGAAGCGGTGGAAGAGCTTAAGAATTTCTCCAAGGATCAGATTGGCAGTCAACACAGAAAATGTGCCCTTCACCTGTTCAAGGGGTGTGTTGGAAAGGTCAATGAATTCTGACAGATCATTTATCTGGATGTTACGTTCAGCCCAGCGAAGCGCTTCAGGGTCTATATCAATTGCAAGTATCCTGCTGGCCCCAAGTTTGGCGCCGTAAGTTGCCAGAATGCCGCTGCCGGTGCCTACATCGAGCATGGTCCATGTTGTGGGGAAATGAATGTTTTCCATGGCCTCAAGGCACATCCTGGTCGTTGCATGCTGCCCGGTGCCGAAGGCAGGACCGGGGTCGATCCTGATCACATGGCCATCTATAGCATCAGGCATGGGTTCCCAGGCGGGTACGATCATGAGATTTGGCGTGACACGGTCGGCATGAAAGAACCGCCGCCAATTACGATTCCAATCCTGATCTTCTGTCTCGGTGAGTGTTAGTTCTGGAGATGGGATCTCTGGAAATATTTCGTTCAGCTTTCGGAGAAAGACACTGATTCGCTTCCGTGTATGCCCGGGATTTTTTTGAAATGGTAGATAGGCTTTCAGGGAATGACCCTGAAGGTCTTCTGAAACAATACCTGTACAACCCAGATCAAACAGGAAGGTACTTACGGACTCATGGGCAACCGGGTCTATGTCGATACAGATCTCCAGCCATCCTGGGTGTTCAGGGTTAGGAATTGGCAGAATCAGTAAACTCTCTGCGTCCTCGGCGGCTCTGCGGTGATCAATCACGCCTTTTGAAAGACGTAGTTGAGTTGCCCGTTAGGCAGGTTATTGACCTCCGTTTTCATCTCCATGCCCACTTGTATCTTTTCGTCCGGGATATCACTGGCGATTCTTCCGAATACCTTATAGTCTCCGTAGTCTAAAAGGGCAATGGAATATGGAAGATCGTCCCCGAATCCTACAGGGGCATATTCCAGTTTACTGTAACTTATGAGTTTACCGTTTCCGGAGACCTCAAGCCATTCCATGTTGCTTGTAAGACACTGATAACAGTCGGCCCTGGGCGGGAAAAAAACCAGGCCGCAATCCTTGCACCGGGTGTACATGACCTTTCCCTTCTCCATGTAGTCGATAAAATCATTGACTTTCGAGATGGAGGTAAAGCTGACGGTTCCGAATTTTTTAAATCGATCATCTACTTCTTTTTTCTTTCCCATATCATTATCTCCCAAGAATGGTGACGTTTCCGTATAACCCCACGCCGCCTATGTTATGTACCAGTCCTATCTCCGGATCTTTGACCTGCATGTCGCCTGCCTCATTTCTGAGCTGAAGGACAATGGTTCTGATCTGGGACCCGCCGGTCGCGCCGATGGGGTGGCCTTTGGAGAGAAGCCCTCCATCCACATTAACCGGTATGCTCCCTTCTTTGTAAGTTTCTTTGCTCTTGATGAGTTCTTTTCCTTCTCCAGGCTTTGCGAAACCCAGATTTTCGTAGGCCATCATTTCGGCAATCGTGAAGCAGTCATGAACCTCAGCCACATCGATGTCTTTCGGAGTAATCCCCGCCATCTCGTATGCCTGCTTTCCGGCCTGCTCGCCTACGGTTAATCCAGTAAAAAGGTCCCTGCCCGCCATATTTACCGCATTTGAAGCAGCACCCACGCCCAGGACCCAGACCGGCTTTTTACAAAAGGCTTTTGCCTTCTCTTCGCTGGCTACAATGACGCAGGAACTTCCGTCAGCATTTGCACAGCAGTCTCCCACACGAAGGGGGCTTGCAACCGGATTGGACATGGGGCTCTCAGGGTCTGAGAACATCTCAAAGGTCACGGGTTTGCGATACACGGCCTTTTCGTTGATCTGACCATAGGTGGCCGCCTTCACCCTGATAAGGGCCAGGTCATCGTGTGTTGTTCCATATTCGGCCATGTGGGCCCTGGCATACATGGCATAATAGGCGGGCATCATGGTTCCGAAAGGGCTTTCCCACTGGATATCAGCGCCACGGCCCATCCTCTCCTGTGATTCTGCCGAGGAAATCTCTGACATTTTTTGGAAACCGATAACCGCTATTACATCATGAAGCCCCGACTTTATCAGTGAGTATGCCAGCTTCAGTCCTGTGCTGCTCGAAGAACACAATGTTTCCACATAAAATGTGGGTTGAGGGGTTAGACCGAAATATTCGGCAAATACACCAGCAGGCGAGCGTTGTTTGTCATATTCCGGGGCTGAGCATATGACAGATGCATCGATGTCTTTTGTGGTAATCCGGGCATCCTGCATGCATTCTTTGAACCCCTCGAATGCCAGTTCTCTGATGGAGCCGGGATATCCCCGCACAAAGGCGCTTTGTCCGACCCCTATGATTCCTACCTTTCCCATAAGTGACCTCCTGAAAAAATTGTGTTATATTGAGCGTAAGTTATTAAAAAAAATGTGCAAATCATGAAATACTCTAACTTGCTTCTGTTGCATCCAAACGGAACAGAAGTATAAGGAAAGAATAATAAGGGGTCAAGAGAAAAGGAGAAATAGATGCAGGCGTTCACGGTTTCAAAGGTTCAGAGGTTCAAGGTTCCATTCTCGTCTCCGGACTACATTTGGAATGTGTATTTATGAGAAAAGCGTCATTTTCGTCATGCCTAATTCAAAATTTGTACCCAAATTGGCAATTACTTGGGGAAATGAGCATTTTTAATCCCGCTTTTAGCGGGAAACGTTGAACCC